>DATEOS010000214.1:0-9587 GCA_035273815.1 Candidatus Limnocylindria bacterium | reverse complement strand
GGTGGCGGCTGGAGTCCCTCGGCCCGAATCGGCGCCGGAACTTGATCGCTTTCCAGCCTTCGCTCCAGTACAGCAAGGTGGGTCAAGCGATCAAGCGGACTCTGGCCGAACCGGCGAGCACCCTTTCACGACTACCTTGCGTGGCAGCGTGACCGATCCGCGAGGACGATGAGCGGCTGGCGTCGCCGGCCCTGCCAAGTCGCTTTAGAATCCGAAGCGATGGCTGGCCCACCTGGAACCGATGGCGGGCGCTTCCCGACGCGGTTCCCGCGCCTTAGCGCGTCCTCACCGGGCGCGCGTGAGGATGGCGCCCATTCGCGTGCGCACGGCCCCGCAGGAGCCTCAGCCGTCTGCGGGGCTCATGCTGTCGATCTGAACCGATGACGCTGTTGCCTGCTTCCATCCGTGCGCGGCTCCGGGCCGTGCGGCTCCTGCAGCCGCTCCAGCGCCGCGACTTTGCGCTGCTCACGACGGGATCGGTTATTTCGCTGCTGGGTGACGGCTTCTTCACGATTGCGCTGGCCTGGCAGGTCTACGAGATCAGCAACGTCCCAACGGCGCTGTCGGTCGTCGGCGTGGCCTGGACGCTGCCGCTCATCGCGTTCCTACTGCTGGGTGGCGTCTTCACGGACCGATACGACCGGCGTCGCCTCATGATCGGCGCTGACCTCATCCGCGCGGCGGCAATCGGATTGCTGGGCATCCTGTCGCTGACCGGCGTCATCGAGCTGTGGCATGTCATCGTCCTGATCGCGTTCGTCGGGTTGGGAGACGCCTTCTTCAACCCAGCCACGACCGCGATCGTGCCCGATCTGCTCCCTGACGAGCTGTTGGCGCAGGCGAATGCGCTGAACGGCCTGATCCGGCCGCTCAGCATTCGGCTCATCGGCCCGGCGGTCGGCGGTTTCGTCGTTGCGGTCTCGAGCGCCGGGACGGCCTTCGTCGTGGATGCGGTGAGCTTCCTCGTCTCGGCCGTGGCCATCGCCGCCATCACCCGGCAGCCGACCCGCCAGATCGTGTCCCACGGCGTTCGCCAGGCCATCGCGGAGGTGGGTGAGGGCCTCGCCTTCGCCCGCCGCACGCCGTGGCTGTGGGCGACGCTCGTATCGGCGATGTTCAGCCTGCTCTGCTTCATCGGGCCGGTCCAGGTCCTTCTGCCTTTCCTGGTGAAGAACCAGCTCGAGCTGGGGCCAGAGGCGCTCGGCGCGATTTTCGCCATCGGGGGCATTGGCTCAGTCGTGGCGGCCATCGCCATCGGCCAGCTTGGCCTGCCGCGACGGTACGTGACGGTGATGTACGCATGCTGGGCGCTTGGCGTCGCGTTGCTGGCGGGTTATGGCCTGATGACGTCGCTGTGGCAGGGGATGGTCATCGGACTCCTGACCGCTTCCTTGTTCGAGATCGGCCAGATCATCTGGGTGACCCTCCTGCAGACCGAAGTGCCGCGCGATCTCCTCGGCCGGATCTCGAGCCTCGACTGGCTCGTCTCGACCGGCCTGGTGCCGGTCTCGTTCGCCCTGACAGGGCCTGTCGCCGGCACGCTTGGCCCGCAGAACACGATCATTGCCGCCGGCCTGGTGGGCGCGGTGCTGATGGGCATGCTCCTCTTCTATCCCGGCGTGCGCGACCCCGAGCGCCGCCGCACGACGCCATCCGCCGCCTCGGTCGGGCTTGGCCCCGAGCATTGATCAGCGTGGACTGACGGCCCGGCACCGCGCGGGACCGCCTGCCGCGCGAGGGTAGACTCCACTGACGAGGATCAGTGCGAGGTCTGCAGCTGGTGGAAGCCCCCGAGCACACGCCGTCGGACCCTGAGCCTTTTCCGCCTGACCCCGACATGCGGCCACTCAGCGTCACCGCGGCTGCAGTCGCTCTGTTGACGGTGTCCGTCTTCGCCGGGCTGGTCGGTCTGGTCCTGCTGGTCGTGGTCATGGTCAACTCGAATCCGGCGGCGCTGCCTGCGTACATTGATGCCGCGCCAGAGGGATTCACCACCGCGGCGGCGGTCATCGGCCTCGGCCTGGCCTTCTATGGCTTGGCCGGAACGGTCGTCGCCATCCAGGTGATGCGGCGCCGGGCGAGGGCGCGCGGGATCGGGATCGTGCTCGCCGCGCTGGGCGTCGCCGTGCTGACGGTCGCCATGATCGGGCCTGGCCGGGCCACGGGCGCGACGCCACTCATCTTCGTGCCCGTCATCGCCGCGCTGGCGTATGCGGCGGTGGCATTGGCCAGCGAGAGGCGCTGGTTCGAGGCGGCGGCCCCGGGGTCCGGGACCGGATAGAGGCAGCCGCAGGAACCATCGTCCCGAGGGCTGCTGGCGGCTGCCTCCTATCGCGCTGACCGGAAACCGGGCAGCAATAGGCCGGGGACCCGGAGGAACCCCCGCGTCAACTCCAGTGGATGGTCCGGTGCGCAGTCCCGCGTGCGATCCCGCGCCGCCTCCCGTGGTCGAGACGTTGCCGCCGTCGACTCGAGTGAGCGATCGAGCGTCGCATCGAGCGTTGCGTCCGGTGTCACCTCCGGTGGTTGATCGGGTCGCACCTCCGAGGCGCCCGGCCTGTGATTACGGTATCGGCGCGAACCGCTGCCGCCAAGGCCTTTCTCCACGAACTTGACAGGCAATTGACGAACCTATCCCCAGCTCATCCACATCGGCACAGCGGCTGCTGGTACTCCCGGCATGCATCCGGATCCATCGGTCCTGCGCGACGAGGCGCTCGCGGACACGGCCGACCTCGACGACCTGCGCCGCGCGGCTACCGGCTGCCAGGCCTGCGACCTGTATCGCAACGCCACGCAGACGGTCTTCGGTCAAGGCGGCGAAGGCGCCCGATTGATGCTGGTCGGCGAGCAGCCGGGCGACCGGGAGGACCTGGCCGGGGAGCCGTTCGTGGGGCCGGCCGGTCGGCTGCTGGACGAGGCGCTGTCGGATGCCAGCATCGACCGGGCCACGGTCTATGTCACCAACGTCGTGAAGCATTTCAAGTGGCGCCGCGCCCCGAGCGGCAAGCGGCGGCTGCACCAGAAGCCGGACCGCGCCGAGGTGGAGGCGTGCCGGCCATGGCTTGAAGGGGAAGTTGCGCGCGTCCGGCCGGAGCTGATCGTCCTGATGGGGGCCACCGCCGCGCAGGCCATCCTGGGATCCGCCTTTCGGGTGACGCGCGAGCATGGCCGGGTGCTGCCGACGACGCTCGGCCCGCCGGCCCTTGCCACCATCCATCCCTCCGCGGTGCTTCGCTCGCGCACGACGGAGGAGCGCACCGCGGCGCTGCGGGGCCTGGTGGCCGACCTGAAGATTGCTCGCCGTCAGCTCGATTGAGGCGGTCAGGCCGCCGCGGCCAGGATGTGCGGCAGGGTTGACGCCAGGCGCTCGAACTGGGCGCGATCGTTGTACGCCGCGGCGCTGAGGCGCAGCAGGCGGCGCCAGCGACGCCCCTGCGGGCGCTGCGGCCAGGGCGCGATCATCGTCTGGAATCCGGCGGCCAGCAGGGCCCCGTGGACGGCGTCGCCATACAGGTCCACGTCCTGGTCGGTGCCCGGCTTCCGTTCCCAGGCAAGCGGCAGACTGGCCATCATGCCGATCATCGCCTCCGGCGCGGCCGAATCCACGCCCAGCGCTGCACCCAGCATGCCCCTCGCTTCGAGCACGAGCGCTCGATTGCGGGCGCGCAGCGCCGACCAGCCACCCTCCAGCAGGGAGCCGCCGAACTCGATGGCGGCCGGCACCGCGAGCCAGGCGGATGGATCGGCGGTGCCCAACCAGTCGAACTGGAGTCGGAATCGAGAGCGGTCAGTTCGCGGTGAGTTCGCGCCGTGCGAGATGACCAGCGGGCGGATGCGGTCCTGGTGGTCGGGGCGGACCCAGAGGAAGGCGGCGCCCTTGGGTGCGCAGACCCATTTGTGCAGGTTGCCGGTGTAATACGCGGCCCCCAGGCCGGCAACGTCCAGGTCCAGCATGCCCGGCGCGTGCGCGCCATCCAGCAGCGTGTCGACGCCGCGCGCCGTCAGCTCGCGCACCAGCTCCGCCACGGGGAAGACCAGCGCGGTCGCCGAGGTCACATGGTCGAGCACTGCCAGCCGGGTGCGAGGTGTGACGGCAGCCAGCACCGCGGCCGTCACCTCTGCCCCAGCGGTCACCGGGAACGGAACCTCGGCCACCACCACGCTCGCCTTATCGCGGGCCGCCACGAACTCGAGGGCGTTGCGCACCGCGTTGTACTCGTGGTCGGTGGTCAGCAGCTCGTCGTCCGGCTCGAAGCGGAGGGAGCGCAGGACGGTGTTCACGCCGGTGGTGGCGTTGGTGACGAACGCCAGGTCATCGGGCGATGCGCCAACGAAGCCGCCCACTGCCGCCCGCGCCGCGTCCAGGGCGGGCTCAAGTTGCTCGGCCATGAATCGCACGGGCTCCTGCTCGAGCTGCAGGCGCCAGGCCTGCTGCGCCTCCTGCACCACCCGGGGCGTGGCACCGTAGGAACCGTGGTTCAGGAAGTCGACGCGCGGATCGAGCGGCCAATGGCGGGCGTGCTCGGAGGGCATCGGTGGCTATCGTAGACCGATGAACTCCGGCCAGGCTCCGCTCCGCGCCCCGACGGCGCTGGCCTTCGACCTGGATGGCACCCTGGTCGACACGGTCGAGACCAGGATCCGTGCCTGGCTGGCGGTGTTCGACGAGTTCGGCATTCCCGCCACGCGCGACGACGTGGCGCCGATGATCGGGATCGACGGCAAGCAGCTGGCGCGCGACGTGGCCGAGGCGGCTGGGGAGCCACTGCCTGCCGGCCGCGACGAAGAGATCGACCGCCGCTGCGGCGAGATCTATGAGTCCTTCAACCGCGATCCGCAGCCGCTGCCCGGTGCGCGGGAGCTGCTGCGGTGGCTGGACGGGCTGGGTTGGCCGTGGGCGATTGCCACCTCATCGCGGCGGGAGCAGGTCGGCACGTCGCTGGCGGCGCTGAACCTGGACCGCGATCCGACCGTCGTCGACGGGTCGTCGGTCGAGCACGCGAAGCCCGCGCCGGACCTGCTGCTGGCTGCCGCGGAGGCCCTTGGCCGCTCGGCGGCGGAGTGCTGGTGCATCGGCGACTCCACCTGGGACATGCGTGCCGCCACCGCGGCGGGCATGGTGCCGGTGGGGGTCACGGCCGGCGCCGCGGTGCCGGAGGCGGCGCTGCGAGAGGCTGGGGCCAGCCTGGTCGCGGCCACGTTGATGGAGCTCCAGGCGGAGCTCCATCGGACGCGCGGGGAATCCGTCTAGCTGGTTTCGCGCTCGACCGTCGTGGTGCTGGGGGCCTGGGCCTCCACCTCCCAATACGGCCGGATGCCGTAGGCGTGGTAGACCTGCAGATACTGCAGCTCCTCCTCCTCGCCGTCGGCCAGGTGGTATTCCGGCTCGTTGGTAATCTCCTCTTTGCTCCAGTCCATGCGGATCTGGTCGCCCTCGGGGTGTACCGCCTCCAGGGGCACCAGGTACTGCTTCTTGCCCATGCCCAGCAGCCCGCCGGTCTCCAGCACCAGCATGCGCGCCACGCGCAGGCCGGGGTCGATCAGCATCTCGACCACGGTCCCCACCGTGCTGTCGTCGCGGTCCACGATCTCTCGCCCTCGCAGGTCGCGGGACGGATCCTCGAGCTCCAGGCCGCTGCTGGTCAGCGGATCAAGGTCGCGAGTGAAGGTCAATGCCATTGGGGTCACCTCATTCGGGCGTCGGTAACGCGCTGAGCCAGGGCGGCAAGCGGCATGCCAACCCGGGTGGCATCATCGGACCGATGCCCCTGGAGACCTATCGAGCCAAGCGTGACTTCGCGCGCACGCCCGAGCCGGAGCCGGGTGACCTCGGTGATGGCGGCGGCCGGTTCGTGGTGCAGCGCCATCGGGCCACCGCCTTGCACTACGACACCCGCCTTGAAGTCGAGGGCGTGCTAGTCAGCTGGGCGGTGCCAAAGGGACCGACGCTCGATCCGGATGAGAAGCGGCTGGCCATGCGCACCGAGGATCACCCGATCGAGTATTTCGACTTCGAGGGAGTGATCCCGCGCGGCGAGTACGGCGCCGGCGACGTCATCATCTGGGACTGGGGCACCTTCGAGCCGGAGGAAACCGATGACCCGGCTCGCGCCATCCGCGATGGCGAGCTGAAGTTCCGCCTGTTCGGTGAGCGGCTGCGCGGCCGCTACACCATCGTCCGCACCAGTGGCCGTGGCGGACGGCGCGACCAGCGCGAGCAATGGCTGCTCATCAAGAAGCGCGACGAGGCGGCGGTCGACGGCTGGGACGCGGAGGACTACCCGCCCAGCATCAAGACCGGTCGCACCAACGACGAGGTCCGCGACGGCGTGCCGCCGCGCTTCGAGCAGCCGCCACCCAGTCCGGAGGTGGCGCCGGACCTCGCGGCCGCCCGCGACGAGCGCCTGCCGGAATTCGTGCCACCCATGATGGCCACCCTGACCGATGCGGCCTTCGATGACGACGCCTGGCTGTACGAGGTCAAGTGGGACGGCTACCGGGTCGAGGCGGTGGTGAATGGCGGCAGGGCGCGCATCTGGACGCGCAATCGCGTGGACGCCGCCACCTACTTCCCGAACCTGGCCGGCCCGGCGCACTGGATCGATGCCGAGCAAGCGGTCGTCGACGGTGAGGTGGTCGCCTTCGACGAGCAGGGCCGCCCGTCGTTCAGCCGGCTGCAGGAGAAGACCGGCCTGCGGGCGCTCGAGATGGCGACCCGCCGTGCCGATCCGGATGCGCCACGCCTGACGCGCGAGGAGCGAGAGGCCATCCCGATGGCCTACATGGTCTTCGACCTGCTGCACCTCGACGGTCGCTCCCTGGTCGACGTGCCGCTGGAGCACCGCAAGCACCTGCTGCGCCGCCTGCTGCGGCCCGACGGCATGGTGAGCTACGCCTCGCACGTGATCGGCGAAGGCGTGGGGTTCACGCAGGCGGCGGCGGAGAAAGGGCTGGAGGGCATCGTGGCCAAGCGCCGGCTGAGCCCCTACCAGCCCGGCCGCCGCAGTCGCGACTGGCTGAAGATCAAGCTGCGCCGCGAGCAGGAGATCGTGGTGGTCGGCTGGCTGCCCGGGCAGGGCACGCACAAGGACCTGGGCTCGCTGATCGTGGCGGTGAACGCCGACGGCGGCCTCCGCCACGCCGGCCAGGTGGGGAGCGGCATCAACGCCCGGATGCGCAAGGAGTTGCTGGCGGCCATGGAGCCGATCCGGCGCGACGACGCGCCGTTGGTGAAGAAACCGCGCCTGCCGCAGGCGCGTTGGGTGGAGCCGCGGATCGTGATCCGTGCCGAGTTCACCGACTGGACCCGCGACGGCCTGCTGCGCCAGGCGGCGTTCAAGGGGATCGAGCTCGATCGCGACCCGGCCACGGTCGTGCGCGAGGAGGCGGTGCCGGCGACGCGGGTCGTGCAGCAGGCGCCATCCGTCAATCGCCGGCCCAGCCGGGCGAAATCCGCCGACCCCGAGCCGCCGGCCAAGCGTGTCAAGCCGGCACCGTCCGCTACGGAGGCGGCGGCCGCCACGGACGAGGCGTGGCCGCCGGCGGAGCTGGATCTCACCCCCGCCAGCCGCGCGGAGCTGAAGGCGTTGGACGCTATCGAGCGCGAGGGCCACTGGACAGTGGCCGGCCACGAGGTGCGGGTCACCAACCTGGACAAGGTCCTGATTCCGGCCGACGGCGATGACGGGGCGGTCACCAAGCGCGACCTCCTGCGCTACTACGCCGCGATCGGCCCCACCCTGCTGCCGCATCTCGCGGGTCGGGGCCTCAATCTGCAGCGCTTTCCGGACGGCATCGGCCGCACCGGCTTCTGGCAGAAGGACGTGCCGGGCCACGCGCCGAAGTGGGTGAGCCGCTGGAGCTACACCGGCCACGAGGGCAAGAAGGACTACGTGGTGGTCGACAAGGTCGCGACCCTGGCCTGGCTGGCCCAGGAAGCGGCCCTGGAGCTGCATCCCTGGACCTCGCGGACCATCTCACCGCAGGAGCCCACCTTTGCGCTGATCGACGTCGACCCCGGCGAGCACACGACGTGGGAGGAGGTGCTGACCCTGACGCGGCTGTATCGCACCGCGCTGGAGCACCTGGGCGTCATCGGCCTGCCCAAGACCACCGGCAAGCGCGGACTACAGGTGTGGGTCCCGGTGCGCCGTGGCTACCGGTTCGACGAGACGCGTGAGTGGGTGGAGCAGCTATCGCTGATGATCGGGCGGCTGGTGCCTGACATGGTGAGCTGGGAATGGGCCAAGCGCGACCGCAAGGGACGGGCCCGCCTGGACTTCACGCAGAACGCCGTGAACAAGACGTTGGTCGCGCCGTACTCCGTGCGGCCCGCCAGTGGCGCCCCGGTGTCGGCGCCGATCCGCTGGGAGGAGCTTGACGAGCGGAGCCTTCGGTCGGACCGCTGGACGATCGAGACCATGGAGGCTCGCGTCAAGAAGGTGGGCGACCTGTTTGGCCCGGCGTTGGAGCTGGCGCAGGAGCTACCTTCCCTGTAGGCCTACCCAGGGCGGGAGCATCGGGTTCGGCTTCGCGGGCATGCAAAACGCGCCGTGGCAACCGGCCTCGGAGGCCAGCCGCCATGGCGCGTTCTCCCCCCGCGTGATGCGGGTGTCAGGCCCTAGACGGGCCAGCCGCCGCCAGTGCTGTGGCTGCGCATGGTTGAATCTCCCAGGTACGGCGCGATCGGCACTGATCACGTCCGCGTCCCACGTTCGGGGAGGGAGGTCCGCCCGGCAATGACCCATCGGTAAGGGGCGCCCACCGTGAGGGCGGTACTTCCGGTGCGCCAATGAGTCAAGTAACGCTTGCCATGACGTGTAGACTGCAGCCATGCCGCGCATGAAGGCCGCCGCTCGACCGACCGAGCATGACGCCGCCCTGGCGCAGCAGATCGGCCAGCGGATCCGCGAGGCGCGGCGACGCGCCGGGCTGACCCAGCAGCAGCTGGCGGGGGAGCGGTACACCAAGGCCTACGTCAGTGCGCTCGAGACCGGCATCGCCCGCCCGTCGATGGTGGCCCTGAGCTACCTTTCTGAACGACTGGGCCTGCCACCCAGCCACTTTTTGGACGAGCGGACCCCGGCCTGGACGCGGCTCGAGGTCGACATGCAGCTCGCCGCCGGTGAGTGGCAGGCCGCCGCTGACGGATACGAGACGCTGCTCAGCGATTCGATGGACGACCAGATCCGTGCGGAAGTCCTGCGCGGCCAAGCCGAGGCGCTGGTTCGCCTGGACCGTGGGCGCGAGGCGGTGGCTGCGGGCGCCGAGGCAGCGCGCATCTTCAGCTCGCTGGGCCGGGCTTCCGAGGAGGCCCTAAGCCGCTACTGGCTGGCCTACGGCCTCTACCTGTCGGATGCCGAGGCAGATGCGCGCAGCATGCTGCTGACCCTGCTCGAGCGGGTCCGCTCTGGGCTGAAGGTAGAGCCCGAGTTCGAGATGCGGCTCATGATCGCGCTCGCCGCGGTCGAGTCGCGGGTCGGCAACTACGCCGAGTCGCTGGCCCACCTGGAGGCCGCACGGGGAATGGCCGACGACCTGGACGATCGTCGGCGCGCCATGTTCCTCTTCAACCTGGCCATCAA
>DATEOS010000213.1:0-3063 GCA_035273815.1 Candidatus Limnocylindria bacterium | reverse complement strand
AACTTCTGCGCCTTGGCGATCGGCTGGTAGCCGGCCCGGGCGAACCTCTGCTCGATGTCACCTGTGGCTCCGCGCGGTGACCACCAGATCCGCGTCTCGAACGCCGCCGTGCGGGCATGACCGCGCGGAATGCGGTCGAGCCAGCCTCGGAGCGATGGATGTGAGAGGTCTGGCGGCACGGGCGCGTCTGCCTCGTCCCGCTCGATCGATTCGCGGATCTTCTCGGTCGGCAGGCTGAAGGCAAAGACCGGAGCACCCGCCACCAACAGATCGGCTTCCGCGACCATCGGCTCGCTGACATTGTCAGGCGTCACGGCCTCTGCTCCGTCACCAAGCCCCTCAGCGATCGCACGGGCGACCTCGGCGGTATTGCCCCACAGTGATTCGTAGACAACCAATGCACGCATTGAGCACCTCCGTCAAGCGCAAGAGAGGCGGCGGCTTCCGTGTTGGCAGCCGCCGCCTCAGCGTGAAGCCGTCGGTCCGTCAGACGGCGTGCGGTGCGTGTGGCGCCACGTAGCTTCCACTCGAGATGTAGCGAATGGCTGCATCCACCACCACGCCCAGGATCAACGCTCCGATCAGCGCCGGCAGGACATAGAGCCCCTGAAGTGCCGGCCCCGTCGTGCTCAGCTCACCGAACGCCTCGCTGCCAAGCCAGCCACCGGCAAGGGCGGCGACGAAGGTGAAGACCCATTCGAAGCCGAATCCCGGGCGGCCGACGTTCTGGAGCACGGCGGCGATCAGTGCCGCGCCCGCGATCAGCAGGAGCACTTCGCCCCAATTCATGCCGACGTTCCATTCCCACAGCATGAGCATTGCTGCCCACCTCCTTCGTGTCTGTTAGACCACCATGAGCGTCGGGGCGAGGGTGTGGGTGCCGCAAGGGCCAGCAGGTCCAATTGGCGCGGGACATCCGGCCTTTTCGAACTGCGGTCCGCCGCCGCTATACTGGTGCGCCGAGGCAGCACGCCGACCGGACGCCGAGCCTCACCCCGTCCAGCGCCATCGCTTTCGAGGTCGCCTTATTGCGCGCTCTCCTCTCCGTCTCGGACCGTGAAGGAATCGTCGAGCTCGCCCGTGGCCTGAAAGAGGCTGGCATCGAGTGCTACGCCACCGATGGCACGCGCCGCCACCTGGGCGAGAACGGGATCGAGGTCAACCCCGTCACCGACCTGACCGACTCCCCGGAGATCCTGGGCGGCCGCGTCAAGACGCTTCACCCGAACATCTTTGCCGCCCTCCTGGCTCGCCGTGACCAGCCGGATCACCTTGCCCAGCTGGCGGAGCACGGGATGGAGCCGATCGACATCGTGGTGGTCAACCTCTACCCGTTCGCGGAGACGGTGCGCCAGGCCGACACCACGCTGGACGGGGCGCTGGATCAGATCGACATCGGCGGCGTCGCGCTCCTCAGAGCGGCGGCCAAGAACTTCCCCGGCGTGGCGGCGGTGAGCGACAAGACCCAGTACGCATCGGTCCTGCGCGATCTCAAGGCGCAGGGCACGGTCAGCCCGGAAACGCGGCAGAAGCTGGCGGCCGAGGCCTTCGCCCTGACCGCCGCCTACGACGCCCAGGTGGCCAGCTACCTGAACCAGCAGGCCGGTACCCTCTTCCCCAGCCGCCTCACCCTTGTGGTCGAGAAGAAGGCGGATCTGCGCTACGGCGAGAACCCGCACCAGCTTGGCGCTTTCTATGCGGATCCCGCCCAGTTCCGCACCAGCATCAGCCGCGCGCGGCAGATCGCCGGCAAGGACCTCTCCTTCAACAACCTGCTCGACCTTGACGCGGCCTGGGCCATTGCCAGCGACTTCAAGACGCCGGCCGTCACCATCGTCAAGCACGGCAATCCATGCGGCCTGGCGAGCGTCGTGGACCTGGCCGAGGCGTTCCGCCTGGCCCTCGAGGGCGACTCGGTTTCCGCGTACGGCGGGATCATCGGCGCCAACCGGGTGGTCGACGAGGCAGCCGCGCGAGCGATCCGCCCCGGCTTTTTCGAGGCGATCGTGGCGCCCGGCTACACCGCGGAAGCCCTAGAGATCCTCCGCACCAAGAAGGGCTTCGAGATCATCGAGGTCCCGCCGGATGAGAACGACGACCCTGAGATGGGAATCGGCAACTTCGACTTCAAGCGCATCGGCGGCGGCCTCCTGGTCCAGACCTTCGACAACCTGGAAGAGGACCGCAACAAGCTCCAGGTCGTGACGCAGCGCCGTCCCACGCTTGAGGAGCTGACCGACCTGCTCTTTGCATGGCGGGCGGTGCGGCACGTGAAGTCGAACGCCATCGTGCTGGCCAAGAAGCACGCCATGGTGGGCATGGGCGCGGGCCAGCCGTCGCGCGTCGTGAGCGTGGAAGTGGCCCTCCGCAAGGCCGGCGAGCGCGCACCACTGTCTGTCATGGCCTCCGACGCCTACTTCCCCTTCCCCGATGGCATCCAGATCGCGGCGCAGGCCGGCGTCACTGCCATCATCCAGCCGGGCGGCAGCATCCGGGACGAGATGGCCATCGAGGTGGCGGATCGCCATCACATGGCCATGGTCTTCACCGGGCGCCGCCACTTCCGGCACTGATCGTTGGACCGATAGGCGCATGGACAAGCTGCTCGCCGGCGAGGCCGTAGCCGCCACCGAGGCCGGCGCAATCGCCGCTGCGCGGCTGATGGGCCGCGGCGACCGTGACGCCGCCGACCGTGCGGCGGTCGAGGCCATGCGCCGCGCCATGGAAGCGTCGGAGATCTCCGGCACCATCGTGATCGGCGAGGGCGAGCGCGATGAGGCGCCCATGCTCTACATCGGCGAGAAGGTCGGCAATCCGGAAGCGGCAGTGGAGGTCGACATCGCTGTCGACCCGCTGGAGGGCACCAACCTGGTCGCCACCGGCTCGCCCAACGCCACGGCCGTGCTCGCCGCCGCCGAACCCGGCGGGCTGCTGCACGCGCCGGACACCTACATGCGCAAGCTCATCGTGGGGCCGCAGGTGGTGGGCCACGTCTCCATCAACGACCCGGTCGAGACCACCATCCGCACCATTGCGGAGAAGCTCGGCCGCGGGCCGTGGGAC
>DATEOS010000212.1:0-3811 GCA_035273815.1 Candidatus Limnocylindria bacterium | reverse complement strand
ACTATCGCCCCGCCTGCACCGGTGGTGCCGGCACAGAAGAAGCAGCCGATCCCGATCAGCGCCAGCTGCGTGCCGCCCGGTGCCATGGCGAAGCCGGCGCCGAGGAACCCCGCCGACACCAATGAGAACACGATGGCGGTGGTCCACTTGCTGATCGGCCGCGAACGGGCCAGCCGATCGGTCAGCATGCCGCAGACGATCATGCCGGCGCCGATGATGAGGATGAAGACCGCGGCCAACGCCGCCGCCCGATCGGCCTTCAGCCCGTACGCGCGATTCAGGTAGCTCGGCAGCCACGCGAACAGCGACCCGGTGATGAACAGCTGGGCGCCGCCGCCGATGTACGCGAGCACGACCGATGGAGTGGAGAAGAGCGTCCGCAGCCGGGCCCGCCCCTGACCCTCGCCGAGCTTCGGTTCCTCTCCGGCCACCTGGGGGAAGCGGTGCGCGGCGAGCCGGCGCTCGTTGATGAGCACCAGGTACGCCAATGCCAGCACCAGGCCGACGATGGCCATGGCCGCGAACGACCAGCGCCAGCCGAACTTCGTAGCGATGGCGCCACCGAGCGCGACGCCCAGCACCGAGCCGAACGAGCCGCCGGCCATGAACGCGCCGGTCAGCGACGCCCGGCGGTGCGGCGCGAACACGCCCAGCACGACGGCCAACCCGACGCTGCCGTACGCCGCCTCGCCCACGCCGATCAGGAACCGGGCCGCGAACAGGTGCCCGTACCCCGCGGCCAGCGCCGAGGCACCGGTGGCGAGGCTCCAGATGACGGCCATGGCGACGATCGCCTTCACCCGTCCCCACCGGTCGCCGAGCAGCGACAGCGGTACCGCCAGCAGGCCGACCGTGAGGGCCACGATGCTGGTGAGGCTGCCGAGCTGGGTGTCCGTGAGAGCCCACTCCGCCTTCAGGAACGGGAAGACCGCCGAGAGCACCTGCCGCGACATGTAGTCCGACAGCAGGAGGGCGAAGGTGAGCAGCAACACCAGCCACGGGAAAGCGCGACGGGTCCTGGTCAACGGCAGGGCGAGCACGGACTTTTCGGCGACGAGCACAGCCATGAACACTCCGGGCAGGGGGGAGGAAGTCGAAAGGCTAGCGGCGGAGATCGGTTACCGGCGAGGAACAACGTGGGGTAGTGATACGCACCCCACGTCGTTCTCGTGGTTAGGCGTGGAACTCCGCTAGGCGTGGAACGTGAAGCCCACCTGACCGGCCTTGCGGTTCGGGGCGAAGCCCAGCTTGGCCAGAGCCTCGTCGGCGCTGTTCCAGTACTCACCGATCTTGTAGATGTCGCGCGCTTCCTTGCCGTCGGCCACGGATCGGCCGACCAGGCCGGCAATCTTGGCGAGCTGCTCGACCTGCTGGGCGGAGCGCATGCGCTCGCCCTTGCGGAAGTGGAGGTTGTCCTCGTTGCCGCAGCGGGTGTGCAGGCCCATCGCGATGGCCATGGTGTTGATGGGCAGCACGGTGCGCATGTGCGCCTCGAGGGTCAGGCACGCGCCGTCGGGGACCCGCTGGATGAAGTTCATCATGTTGTACGGGTTGGGGCCGTCGAACCCGCCGCCGATGGCGACCCACGTCACGTTGAACGGTCCGGTGTAGACACCGCGGCGGATGAGCCGCTCCACGGTCTCGAGCTGGGCCACGTTGGCCAGCTGGAAGTGTGGCTGGATCCCGCTGGCCCGCAGGCGGCGCAGGTGCTCCTCGACCCAGGCCGGTTCGGCCGGCACGATCATGTTCCGGTACGCCTCGGCCAGCGCCGGCCGTTCCAGCGAGGTGCCCTCGATGACGTCCTGCGTCATCAGCTCCATGATGTTCATCTGGTTGGTGTTGATGGCGATGGTGACCTGGTCCGGCTTCGGGTCGAGCTCGGCCAGCATGTGCCGGGTGTCGTCCTCGAGCCACTTGGCCGCCTCGCCCTCGTTCTCCGGGGCGAACGAGATCGAGCCGCCGATCTGGAGAATCATCTCGGGCACGGCCTCGCGCAGCCGGCCGAGCAGCTCGTTGAACATGGACAGCCGCTTGGAGCCCTTGCCGTTGAGCTCGCGCACGTGGATGTGCAGCACGGTGGCGCCGGCGTTCCAGCAGTCCACGGCGGCCTGGACGTGCTCGTCCATGGTCACCGGGATGTCCTCGAGGAAATCGTCCGGTTCCCACTCCGGCGCGTACGGCGCGGCGGTGATGACGAGCTTGTCCTGGTTCTCCGGGAACAGCGAGTCGTCGTGGAAGTGCATTCGTCGCTCCTTTGTGGATAGTGGGTCGGCCGGTCAGAAGGTCAGAACGGGATGTCGCCGACGATCCCGGCGCGCTCCATCTTGCGGACGGCCGGCCAGTAGTCCTGGACGGCGTAGTGCTGGGTGCAGCGGTTGTCCCAGATCGCGAAGCTGTTCGGGGTCCAGCGCCAGCGCACCTGGTACTCGGGGACGGCCGCTTGCCGGATCAGGTAGTTGAGCAGCTCGCCGGCGCCGGGCGAGTAGTCGAAGCCGAACCGTACGTTGGCCGGGGTGTGGTAGTTCACGAAGTGGGTCGTGAAGGCGTTGACGAACAACACCTTCTCGCCGGTCTCCGGGTGGGTGCGCACGACCGGGTGCTCGGCGTCCGGGAAGCGCTCGTGCAGGGCCCGCCGCTGGTCGGCCGCCATGTTGGCGCCGAACGACGCCTCGATGCTGTGCCGGGCCCGCAGGCCCTCGACGCGGGCCTTGATGTCCTCGGGCAGGCGCTTGTACGCCTGGACCATGTCGACCCAGATGGTGTCGCCGCCCACCGTCGGCGTCTCCACGCAACGCAGGACGGCACCCATCGGCGGTGCCATCCGCCAGGTGGCGTCGCAGTGGTAGGCGTTCTCGTAGTGCTCGGCCGGGCTGTCCAGGTCCTTGTAGATGCGGACCAGGCCGGGGTGGTCAGGGTCGCTGCCGGCCACCGGGTGGTCCTCGAGCGCGCCGAACCGCTCCGCCAGCGCCACGTGTTCGGCCCGGGTGATGTCCTGGTCGCGCAGGAACAGCACCTTGTGGCGCAGCAACAGCGACCGCAGCTCGGCGAAGAGTTCGTCGCTGCGGGCCGCCTCGGCCAGGCTGACGCCGGCGAGTTCAGCTCCGATGTGGACAGTCAGTGGCCGCACCTCGATCGCGCGGGCCGAGCCACCGATGCGGCGATGTTCCACGGTGCCGGTCATGTATGTCTCCTCTGGCTGTGGCAGGCGACGTAGGTGGGCTAGGCGAGGGTGAAGACCGAGGAGCCGATGCTGCGTCCGGCCTCGAGGTCGGTGTGGGCCCGCACGGCGTCCTCCAGCGCGTACCGCTGGTTGATCTCCACCGTGATCCGGCCCGCGGCGACGTGGTCGAAGAGCTCGCCGGCGAGCTCGGCCCGCTCGGCCGGGTCGGCGATGTAGTCGGCCAGCGCCGGTCGGGTCACGTACACCGAGCCCTTGAGGGCGAGCTGCATCGCGTCGATCGGGGGCACCGGGCCGGACGAGGTGCCGAAGCAGACGACCAGCCCGTGCCGGCGCACCGAGTCCAGCGACTGGTGGAACGTGTTCGCGCCGATGCTGTCGTAGACCACCGGCACGCCTGAGCCGCCGGTCAGTTCGCGGACCCGGGTCGGGACGTCCTCGCGGGTGTACACGATGGTGTGCTCGCAGCCGTGCGCCCGGGCCACCGCCGCCTTCTCGTCGCTGGAGACGGTGCCGATCACCCGGATCCCGAGCAGGCGGGCCCACTGGGTGAAGATCAGGCCGACCCCGCCGGCCGCGGCGGTGAGCAGCACGGTGTCGCCGGCCGTCAGCGAGGCGATGCGGCGCAGCAGG
>DATEOS010000211.1:0-5444 GCA_035273815.1 Candidatus Limnocylindria bacterium | reverse complement strand
ACCATCGAGGCACGGTGGAACCGTCCGGTCCGGGTCAAGTGGATCAACGAGCTGGTCGATGCCAACGGCAACTATCTCCCGCACCTCCTCCCCGTCGATCCCACCCTCCACTGGGCCAATCCGCCAGGAGGAACGGACGGTCGCGACATGCGACCAAGCTTCGACGAGACGCCAGGTCCATACACCGGTCCAGTGCCGATGGTCACCCATGTGCACGGCGCCGTGGATGTCGGGGATGAGAGCGACGGGTACGCCGAGGCCTGGTATCTGCCCAACGCGGCCAACATCCCGGCCGGGTATGCGACCCATGGCACCTGGTATGACTTCTTCAAGGGAAAGGCGGAGTCTCGCTACGGCGCCGCGTGGGAACCCGGCTTCGCGACGTTCCAATACCCCAACAGCCAGCGCGAGTCCACCATCTGGTATCACGATCACGCACTGGGGATGACGCGGTTGAACGTCTATGCCGGTCCCGCCGGCTTCTTCCTCATCCGCGGCGGCCCGGAGGGGGACAAGGCCATCGTCGATCGCCGCTCCGGCACCACTGCCGTGCTGCCCGGGCCTGCACCCCGGGAGAACGACAAGTTTCCCTCGAACAAGACCTACTACGAGATCCCCATCGCCATCCAGGACCGCTCCTTCAACGACGACGGATCGCTGTTCTATCCCGACACACGGGCCTTCTTCGACGAGTTCAGTGGCCCATATATCCCCGACAGCAACGTCTCACCCATCTGGAATCCCGAGTTCTTCGGCAACACCATCATTGCCAACGGAAAGACGTGGCCGGTGCAGACCATCGAGCAGCGCCGCTATCGCCTGCGATTCCTGAACGGCTGCCAGTCGCGCTTCCTCATCCTCGACTTCAGCGAGATACCGGGTGTCGCGGTCTGGCAGATCGGCAACGAGGGAGGCTTCCTGCCGGCCCCGGTGAACCTGACCGCCGACAACGGCAACCGCCTGTTGATGGGGCTGGCGGAGCGGGCGGACATGATCGTGGACTTCAGGAACGTACCCGCCGGGACCCACGTGCTGCGCAACCTCGGACCCGACGAGCCGTTTGGCGGCGGCAGCCCGGGGGTGGAGTTCGAGCCTGCCCGTGAGGAATCGACCGGCCAGATCCTTGCATTCCACGTCGTACCAGCTGCTGCGCCCGACGCCACCACGCCGCCCCAGTTCATGGTGCTGCCGACAATCAGCCCGTTGCCGGCAGAGGTTCGTTCAAGGCCGCTCGCGCTCATTGAGCTCGAGTCCAGCGTCCACGACGGACCGTCGGAGGCGGTGCTGGGCACGGTGGAGGGTGGTACGGCGATGCATCGCCACTGGGCCGATGCCGTCACCGAGAACCCCGCACAGGGCGACACCGAGGTCTGGGAGTTCAACAACCTGACCGCCGATGCGCATCCGATGCACGTGCACGAAGTCGCGTTCGAGGTCGTCAACCGCCAGGCCATCACGTTCAGCGAGGAGGGCCACACCGAAATCACCCCGGTAGGGGAGTCTCGTGGCCCTGAGCCCTGGGAGCGTGGCTTCAAGGACACGGTCATCGCCTACCCGGGCGAAGTCACGCGGCTCAGGCTGAAGTTCACCAACCAGGGCCAGTTCGTGTGGCACTGCCACATCGTTGAGCATGAGGACAACGAGATGATGCGGCCGTACCGCATCGGTCCCGTCCAGCCGGGCCAGCCTGGCTGAGCGTCAGGCTACGACCAGGCCTGGAGCTCGACGATGTTGCCCTCGGGGTCGGTGATGTAGCACCAGGTGACGCGGCGACCGTCGCTGGCCTACAGGGTCACCACCTCGCCCACCGCGCTGCCGCCGGCAGCGAGCACCGTCTCGCGCGCCAGCGGCACGTCGTCGACGGCGAAGGCGATATGGCCGAAGCCCGGCCGGTTAACGACCGGCGGCAGGCCCTCCAGCGCCGGCTGGTATTGGTAGATCTCCAGCGTCGGCCCGTTCGGACCGTGGCCGGGCAGCCTCAGGTGCACTCCGCGCAGCGCCGCCCCCGGGATCGCGGTGCCGGCCTCCAGGTCGGGTCCGCGGTAGTCCCGCTCCGGCGGCACGGGCTCGCAGCCGAACGTCTCCTCGTAGAAGGCGGCCAGCCGCCGCCAGTCGCGCGCAACGACGTTGGTGTGCCCGTAGCGGGCGTTCAGGGTGCTCATGTGGGTACCTCGATGGCAGCAATCTCCGTCTCAAAGTCCGCGCGCATGGCGCGCTTCTCGTCATCCGACAGCCACGATGCCTCCACGCCGTCCAGCGCAGCGGCCGTCATCTCGGGCCACGGCATCTCGAGCGCCTGGGCGACCGTGCGGTACTCCCGCCCCAGGTCGAGATCGGTCATGGCCGGGTCGTCGGTGTTGATGGTCGCCAGCAGGCCCATCTGGCGCATGCGCCGGATGGGATGCTCGGCCAGCGACGGGAACTTGTTGGCGATCATGATGTTCGAGTTCGGGCAGACGGTGAGCGGAATGCGCCGCTCCGCCACGCGCGAAGCGAGCTCTGGGTCCTCCATGATTGCCACGCCATGGTCGATGCGCTCTGCCCGGAGCGCACCCAGGGCGACGGCGATGTTGCCGGGACCGGCGTCCTCGCCGGCGTGGGCGGTGCGACGGAAGCCCGCCCGGCTGGCCAGCTGGTAGGCGTCGCCGAAGGTCCGCAGGTCCACGCCGCGCTCGGTCGAATCCATGCCGATCCCGATCAGCCGCTCGCCGGTCCCGTCGCGCCGCAGGTCTACCGCCTCGCCCACCAGCTCCAGCGCCGCCGCCGGCCCGAAGGCGCGGTCGATATCGCAGATCAGCGCGGCGCGCACGTTCGTCTCGGCCTCGGCCCGGGCAATGCCGCGGCTCAGGCCCTCAACAATCTCGCGCAGCCGCTGCCCGGCGGCCAGGTGCCGCGCCGGCGTGAAGAACATCTCCCGGTAGCGGAGACCGTGCCTCGCGGCATCGACCAGCGACTCGTAGGCGGCGCGCTCCCAGTCGTCCGCATCCATGAGCAGCGACTGAACCAGCCAGAAGATCTCCAGGAACGAGTCGAGCGAGTCGTACCGATACAGCTCGGTGGGATCGTTGGTCGGCAGCGCGACGCCGTTCTTGCGAGCCAGCTCGACGACCGTGGCCGGACGCACGGTGCCCTCCACGTGGCAGTGGAGCTCTACCTTCGGCAGCGCGTCGTAGGCGTCGCGATCGCTCATTGGTACGGAAGGCAGTATATGGACCGATGGAGCGGCAGCAGCCGGTTGCGGCGGTGGTCCTGGCGGCGGGGGAGTCGCGTCGCTTCGGCGGCGCCAAGCAGCTCGCCGAGTTGGACGGCATGACGCTGCTGGAGCACGTCCTGGCACTGGCCGACCATGCCGGCCTGGCGCCCATCGTGGCGGTCGTCCCGGTCTGGCTGACCCGCCCGCGCGCCATGGACGACGATCGCCTGCGTTGGGTCCGCAACCCCTACCCGGAACGCGGCATGAGCCATTCGCTGCGGCTCGGCTTCCAGATGCTCGGGGATGAGGTCGAGGCGGCGATCATCCTGCTGGGCGACCAGCCCACGGTCCCACGCGCAGCCATCGCCGCGCTGCTGGGCGCACGTGGCGAGAAGCCCATCGTGGCGACCATGACGGAGGAGGGGCGCCTGGCCCCGCCGGTGCTCATCGACCGCAGCCACTTCGACGTGGTGCGGCGGCCCGGCGGCGACATCGGCCTGCGAGAGGTCCTGAACGAACACCCCGAGTGGGTCGTGGCAATCAAGCTGGAGAAGCCGATCCCGGACGTCGACACCGTGGACGACCTGCGAGCGCTGCGTGGCGATGACTGAGCCGTGCCCCGGCTGCGGCGCGCGCTACCAGCCTCTCGAAGAGCCACCGAGCCATCCCTACGTCGGCGCGTCATCGGCGTGCTGGGCGACCTTCGGTCAGCTGCTGGCCCGCGAGTTCGGCGATATCGGCTACGGGCGCGTCCATCGCCACTCGGTCGACGTTTACGCCGTCCAGCATCCGGGCACGGACGGTCGACGGGAGCGGCAGTCGGTAGACCTGCATCTCATCGCCATCGCGCACTGGCTGGAAGACGGTATCCCGACACCGGAGCTCAACCGCATCACCCAGGGCCTGGCATCGGCGCGCCGGGATTGGCCCTGGTTGGAGCCGCCGGATCCAGCCGGTTATCGGATGACCGTCGTGGACGTCCTGGGAGCGATGAGCGGCGGGGAGCATGTCGCGCTCGTCCGCACGTGGGCCGAATCGGTGTGGGAGGCATGGGCGCCGCATCATGACATCGTGCGCGGCTGGGCGGCTGAGGCACGCCGGCAGCGGGGGTAGAATCGGCCACATGTTCGATTCGGGCGCCGGCGGACTGGCGGCATGACCATCGAGCGGATCACCAGCGCCGAGGTCGCCGAGGACGAGCTTGCCCTGGAGGCCACCGTCCGGCCCCGCCGCCTGGACGAGTTCGCCGGGCAGGATCGGATCAAGGAGAACCTGGCGATCCTGATCGACGCCGCACGGCAGCGCTCGGAGCCGGTCGACCACGTCCTGCTCTACGGCCCGCCAGGGCTGGGCAAGACGACGCTGGCCAATATCGTGGCCGCCGAGATGGGCGCCCAGATCCGGACCACCTCGGGACCCGCCATCGAGCGCGCCGGCGACCTGGCGGCGGTGCTGACCAGCCTGGCGGCGGGGGACGTGCTGTTCATCGATGAGATCCACCGCCTCAGCCACGTGGTGGAGGAGATCCTCTACCCGGCCATGGAGGACTACGCGCTGGACGTGGTTCTGGGCAAGGGACCCGGCGCTCGGACGGTGCGGCTGCAGATCGAGCACGTGACGGTGATCGGCGCCACGACCCGAGTGGGGAGCATCACCGGGCCGCTGCGGGATCGGTTCGGCGTGACCTATCGCCTCGACTACTACACCGTCCAGGACCTGGAGCAGATTCTGCGGCGCAGCGCGCTGATCCTGGACGTGGACCTGGACGAGGAGGCGGCGCGGATCGTGGCCGGCCGGTCACGTGGCACGCCACGCATTGCCAACCGGCTGCTGAAGCGGGTGCGTGACTTCGCCCAGGTGCGCGGCAGCGGCGATGGGCGCGTCACGCCCGAGCTGGCGACCGATGCGCTTGACCTGCTCGAGATCGACGAGCGCGGGCTTGATGCCATGGACCGTCAGCTGCTGCGTGCCATGGCCGAGCACCATGCCGGCGGGCCGGTGGGCCTGGCCACCATGGCCGCCACCGTCAGCGAGCCGGTCGAGACGATCGAGGACGTGGTCGAGCCCTATCTCATGCAGATCGGCCTGCTGGCCCGCACCTCGCGTGGGCGGCAGCTGACCGAGTCGGGCTGGCGGCACCTGGGGTTGACGGCTCCCCCGGGCGCCATCGCGAAGCAGCCGGGCCTCTTCGACTAGGTTGCATGTCTCCAGAGGTTGGTCGTGTGGTCCTGGTCATCGGCATCGTGCTGGT
>DATEOS010000210.1:0-2218 GCA_035273815.1 Candidatus Limnocylindria bacterium | reverse complement strand
CCTCTTCGTCGGCGGCTGGGCGTTCGCCACCCTGGGCGGCTTCGTCTCGCCCACCTTCCTCGCCGACCCGGTCACCATGCTGCGAGACGGCTGGGACCTGCTTGCCGTCCACGGCTTCGCGGCCGACATCTGGATCACTATCGTGCGGGTGGTCGGCGGCTTCCTGATGGCGTCGGTGATCGCCGTGCCGCTCGGCGTCCTGATGGGTGCCTACAAGCCGATCGAAGCCTTCTTCGAGCCGTTCATGTCGTTCGCCCGCTACCTGCCGGCCTCCGCGTTCATCCCGCTGCTCATCCTCTGGGCCGGCATCGGCGAGCTGCAGAAGCTGCTGGTCATCTTCATCGGCACCTTCTTCCAGGTGGTGCTGATGGTGGCGGTGGTGGTCGGCAACACCCGGCGTGATCTGGTGGAGGCGGCCTACACGCTCGGCGCGAGCGACCGGTCGCTGGTGAACCGGGTGCTCCTGCCCAATTCCGGGCCGGAGATTGCCGAGATCCTGCGCCTGGTGCTCGGCTGGGCCTGGACCTACGTGATCGTCGCGGAGCTGATCGGCGCCTCCTCGGGCATCGGCCACATGATCACCGACAGCCAGTCGCTCCTCGCGACCGGGCAGATCATCTTCGGCATCATCATCATCGGCCTGATCGGGCTGGTGACCGACTTCGCCTTCAAGTACGCGAACCAGCGGCTCTTCTCCTGGGCCGTGATCCGCTGATGGCCGGCGTTTCGATCACCGACGTCTCCCGGGTGTTCCCCGCGGCACGCCGACAGCCGGAGACGGTGGCGCTGTCGCGCACCTCCCTGGAGGTGGCCGACAACGACTTCGTCACCATCCTGGGCCCGTCGGGCTGCGGCAAGTCCACCCTGCTGCGCATCGTCGCCGGCCTGGACTTCGCCACCACGGGCCGCGTCGCGATCGACGGCCTGCCGGTACGCGGCCCGGGGGCTGACCGCGGCATGGTCTTCCAGAGCTACACGCTCTTTCCCTGGCTGACGGTGCGGGAGAACATCGGCTTCGGACTCCGGGAGAAGGGCGTCGCCGAGGCGAAGCGGCAAGAAGTCAGCGATTACTTCATCGAGCAGGTCGGGCTCAAGGGGTTCGAGTCGCACTATCCGCGGATGCTTTCCGGCGGCATGCAGCAACGCACCGCGCTCGCCCGGGCGCTGGCGAACGATCCGAAGGTGCTGCTGATGGACGAGCCCTTCGGCGCGCTGGATCACCAGACCCGGGAGCTGATGCAGGAGCTGCTCCTGTCCATCTGGGAGCGGCACAACAAGACGGTGCTTTTCGTGACCCACGACATTGACGAGGCGATCTTCATGGCCAATCGGGTCGTGGTGATGTCCGCTCGCCCCGGTCGCATCAAGCACGAGGAGCGGATCCACTTCGATCATCCGCGCGACTACCGCCTGAAGACCGAGCCCCGCTTCACCGGCCACAAGGCCCGGCTGACCGAGGAGATCCGCGTCGAAACCCAGCGGGCGAGCGAAGGCGCGCCCGGAATCCGATCGGCGATAGGCTGAAGTCGCCTGCCCAGGGCGAGGCCTAGACCCCTTTCGGCTTGCGCAGGGTGGCCATCCGGTCGATGGACTTCACGCCCACCTCCTGCACGTCGCCGGATTTCAGCACCCGCAGCGGCACGGTCACCCCGGCCGGCCCCAGCTTCCAGACGTACCGGTAGAAATCCGGCTGGTTGGTCACCTTCTCCGCGCCGACCCCGACGATGACGTCGCCCGCCTCAAGGCCCGCGCGGTCGGCCGGCCCGTCCTTGGTCACCTTGGAGACGATCAGGTTGCCCTGCACCACTTCAGTGGTGACCCCCAGCCAGGGTTGCGCCGGGCCGCTGCGCCGGCCGTTGGCGAGCAGGTCCGCGAGGATCGGCTTGAGCAGGTTCACCGGCACGAAGAGGTTGCCCGGCACGCCGCGGCGTTCGCTGGCGGCATCGTTGACCAGCAGCGAGCCGACGCCGACCAGACGGCCGTCCTGCCCGAACAGCGCGGCGCCGCTCCAGTTGTTGACCGGCGGGAACGTGAAGATGCCGCTTTCCAGCAGGTACTCCCAGCTTCCGGCGAACGGCTTGCGGGAGACCACCGTGAGCTCCGTGGGTGCCGGCTCGCCGTGCCCCAAAGTCACCACCCGCTGCATGGCTTCGATGGCGTCGGAGTCGCCAAGCTCGATCGGACGAGCGTCCTCCAGCGGCAGGGCGGTCTGGACCAG
>DATEOS010000209.1:0-11249 GCA_035273815.1 Candidatus Limnocylindria bacterium | reverse complement strand
TGGCCGAGCTGGAAGAGACGTTCGAGCGTGCCTTCGCCATGCATTCGCCGGTGCTGGTGCACGTCAAGACGGTGAAGGGCCGCGGCTACGCGCCGGCCGAACGGGACAGCGAGTCGTTCCACGGTGCCAGCCTGCCGCCCGTCGACCTGACCCTGATCGATCCCACCGAGGAGCCGCTCCCCACCGAGACCGGACCCAAGCGCAAGCCCAAAACGTATACCCACACATTTGTCGAGGAGCTGGTGCGCCTGGCCGAGGCCGACGCGCGCATCTGCGCCATCACTGCCGGCATGCCCACCGGGACGGGGCTCTCCCGCTTCGCGGATCGCTTCCCGAACCGATTCTTCGACGTTGGCATCGCCGAGCAGCACTCGATGACCATGGCCACCGGCCTGGCGCTGGCCGGCCTGCGCCCGGTGGTGGCGCTGTATTCGACCTTCAGCCAGCGGGCCTACGACCAGCTGGTCCATGACGTATGCCAGAACGATGCGCCGGTGCTCCTGGCCATCGACCGTGCGGGGCTGGTGGGGGAGGATGGGACGAGCCACCAGGGCATGTTCACCCTCGCCGCGCAGCGCGCCCTGCCCAACCTGGTGATCGGCTCACCCAAGGACGAGCAGGAGCTGCGCGACATGGTGGTGACCGCCATGCAGCACGATGGCCCGAGCTCGATCCACTACCCGAGAGACGCCGGCGAGGACCTGCCGGATCGAACCGGCGAGGCGCTCGAGATCGGTCACGCGGAGATGCTGCGGGCAGGCGACGACCTGCTGCTGGTGGGATTCGGCCCGATCGTGCAGCGGCTGCTCGCGGTCGCCGGCCGGCTGGAGCGCGAGCACGGCGTGACTTCGACTGTGATCAACGCTCGTTGGGCGAAGCCGCTCGACGAAGCGTGCCTGGCCGAGCATGCGGCCGGAAAGCGCCTGGTGGTCACGGCCGAGGAGTCGGCGGCGATGGGCGGCTTCGGCGACGGGGCACTGGACGGACTGAACCGCGCCGGCGTGCGGGTTCCGCTGCTGAAGGTCGCGCTGGTCGAGGGGTTCGTGCACCACGGTGCGGTCGACGACCTGCGACGCCAGCAACGCATCGATATCGACGGGATCTACGCCCAGCTCCGCGAGGCGCTGGCGCTGCCTGGTGCCCCAACCGTCTCCCACACCAGCGACGTCGGCGCGGCCTGATCTCGCGCCGAATGGGCGAACAGCGCGAGCGGATGCTGCGCGGCGAACTGTACGACGCCAGTGACCCAGAGCTCGTGGGGGCGCGTGAACGCTGTGCGGACCTCCTCCACCGCCTGAACTGGTTGAGCAACGCCGACCGCACGTCACGGGCCGACATCCTTGACGAGTTGCTGGCTGCGATCGGACCAACGAGCACCGTCGTCTCGCCCTTCTTCTGTGACTACGGCGCGCAGATCACCGTGGGCGCGCGGTGCTTCGTCAATGCCGGCGCGGTCATGCTCGACTGCGCGGCCGTGACCATCGGCGACGATGTGCAGGTGGGGCCGAACGTCCAGCTCCTGACCGCCACGCACCCGGTTGAGGCCGCCGAGCGGGCGAGCGGGTGGGAGCTGGCACATCCGATCATCATCGGCAGCGGGGCGTGGCTCGGTGGCGGCGTGATCGTGGGGCCGGGCGTGACGGTGGGCGAGCGCACCGTCGTCGGCGCAGGCGCCGTGGTGGTGCGTGACCTGCCGGCCGATGTCGTGGCGGTGGGCAATCCCGCGCGGGTCATCCGCAGGCTCGCCTGAAGCATGCCACGCGTCCGCCTGGACCAGCTCCTCGTGGACCGGGGCCTGGCGCCCAGTCGCGCGGCGGCGCAGGCCATGGTGCTGGCCGGCGAGGTGGAACTGGCGGGTGGTCGATCCCTGAAGCCCGGCAACCTCGTCGCCGCCGACGCGGCGGTGATCGTGCGCGATCGCCCGCGCTGGGCAAGCCGCGCCGGCGACAAGCTGGAGGCCGCCCTGGACGCCTTCGAGGTAGAGGTGGCTGGCCGGACGGCCCTGGACGCCGGCGCCTCGACCGGCGGCTTCACAGACGTCCTGCTGAGCCGGGGCGCGATGCGGGTCTACGCCGTGGACGTCGGTCGTGCACAGCTGATCGATCGGTTGCGACGCGACCCGCGCGTGATCTCCATGGAGCGGACCAACCTGCGCACACTGGACGGACTGCCGGAACCGATCGACCTCGCCACGCTGGACCTGTCCTTCATCTCGCTGCGAATGGTCCTGCCGGTCGTCCGTGGCCTTCTGCCCCAGAAGGAAGGCGTGGCTGTCGCGCTGGTCAAGCCCCAGTTCGAGGCCGGCAGGGAGGCGGTGCCGCGCGGTGGCGTGATCCGCGATCCCGCCACGCACGCCGCGGTGCTCCGCGGGTTTGCCACGGATGCGGCGGCGGCCGGCTTCGGCCTGCGCGGCGTCATCCGCTCCCCGGTCACCGGGAGCGACGGCAACGTCGAGTTCCTGGCGCATCTGGGGGAGCCGCCCGGCATGGCGCCACAGTCGTTGGAGCCCTTGATCGCGAAGCTGACCGCGGCATCGGGCTAGCCCCCGCGTATTACGATGCCGCACGGCATGAGAAAGCGGACCGCCCAGCCGCCCGGGGAGCAGCTCAGCGTCGGGTTCGAGGGATTGGAGGTGATCGCCCCTCCCGTCCAGGACCCGAGCGCCGACACCATGCGCCAGATCGTGTCCCTGCGAATGCCTGACGCCCTCCTGGCGCGCGTCGAAGCTGCGGCGCGTGCACGAGGCGTGTCACCGTCCAGCCTGATGCGCGCCCTGATAGCGGCCGGCCTGGATCGGTCCTATGCCGCCGTCCAGGAGGACATCGGCGGCGAGATTGCTGCGCTGCGGCGCCAGGTGGCCGAGATTGCCGCGCGCCTGGACCCGGCGTCTCCGCCGAAGCCCGACGAGCCGAAGCCCGACGAATAGATGCGCATCGGCTTCGCCTACAACCCCACCGACCCCGAAGCGCGCGAGCTGCTTGCCCGCGGCATGGCCTGGTGCGCTGCGCACGGGGCCGAGACGTGGGATGCGGCCGCCGAAGATCGCGATGCGATCGCGGCCAAATGCGAGGGCAGCGACCTGGTTTGCGTGCTGGGCGGCGACGGCACCTTCCTGCGCACTGCCGGGGCGATCGGCGGACGCGGCGCGCCGGCACTGGGTGTGAACCTGGGCCGGGTCGGCTTCCTGGCCAAGGTCGAGGCCGATGGGCTGGAGCGCGCGCTCGACCAGGTGGCGGCCGGGGACTACGCGATCGACGAGCGGTTCCGGATCGAGGCCACCGTGCTGCGGGCCGACGGGTCCAGCGAGACGCACGCCTGCCTGAACGAAGTGGTCGTGGCCCGGGGCGCGCGGGTGCGCATGATCCAGGTCGAGGTGGACGTCAGCGGCAGCCACCTCGCCACCTACGTGGCCGATGCCGTGGTGGTCGCCACGCCAACCGGGTCCACCGCCTACTCGTTCAGCGCGGGCGGCGCGATCCTTGACCCGCGGCTGCGCAACGTGATCATCACCCCGGTGGCCGCCTACCTGACCTCGCTGCACAGCGTGGTGGCGGGCGAAGAGCACGTGGTCACGATGTCGCTGCGCAGCGCCGGCAGCGGGGCGGTGGTCTCCATCGATGGACAGTGGGACCTGGCGCTGACGACCGGCGACCGCGTGGCCGTCCGCGCCCTGGAGGCGCCATTGCGCTTGATCGAGCCAACCGGCGCGACGCCGTTCTATGACCTCCTGCGCACCAAGGCCGCACGCCTGCCCTATTGAGCGCATCCTGATGGCCCGATGTCCCTGACCGAGCTCACCGTCGAGAACCTGGCGGTCATCGAGCGCGCCCGACTACAGATCTCGCCCGGCTTCACCGTCCTCACCGGCGAGACCGGGGCCGGCAAGTCGCTGGTGGTGGATGCCCTGGCGCTGGCGCTTGGCGCCCGGGCCGCCACCGACCAGGTGCGGTCCGGGACGGATGCGGCGCGGGTCGAGGCCGTGTTCACCGATGTCGCGGCCGCTGAAGAAGACCCGCTGGCCGACGTGATTGCCGCCGGCGAGGGGATGGCCATCATCAGACGCGAGGTAGGCGCGGACGGCCGCTCGCTGGTGCGCGTCAACGACCGTAGCGTCACGGTCGGTGGCCTGGCCACGCTGGGTGCGCGGCTGGCGGAGATCCATGGGCAGCACGAGCAGCAGCGCCTGCTGGCCGGCGATCGACAGCTGGCCCTGCTCGATCGATTCGGCGAGCTGGATGGTCGCGTGGCGGAGGTGGGTGCGGCGCACCGCGCCTGGCGGGGAACCGTCGCCCAGGCCGCGGAGATGCTGACCGACGAGCACGAGCTGGCGCGTCGGGTGGAGCTGCTGCGTCACCAGGTCGACGAGATCACCGCTGCGGCCGTGCAGCCCGCCGAGGACGAATCACTGGAGCGCCAGCTCCGCAGTGCCACCCACGCCGAGTCGATCGCCCGCGCCGCCGACGCCGCGATTCGCGCGCTGCGCGACGAGTCGGCCGGGCTGGACGCGCTGACCACCGTGCGAGCGGAGCTGTCGCACGCCGCGACTCTGGATGAGCGCTTCGCGGCGCTGGCCGAGCGCGCGGGCTCGCTGGAGGCCGAGGCCGTGGAACTGGCGCGCGACGTGGCCGACGCTGCCGAGCGGCAGGAGCTGGACCCGGCAACCCGCGCGTCTGCCGAGGAGCGGTTGGCCCTGCTCTACGACCTGAAGCGCAAATACGGGGAGACGCTCGAGGCGGTGATCGGCTTCGGGGAGGCCTCGTACGACGAGCTGGGGCAGCTGGAGCAGCAGGACACGATTCGTGAGCAGCTGCGTGCGGACGAGGCTCGCCAGCGGGCACAGCTGGAGAAGGCCGCTGCCACGCTGGGCCGTGAGCGGCGGCGCGCGGCGAAGGTGCTGGCGAAGCGGGTGAATGGGGAGCTCCCGGCGCTTGGCCTGCCGGGCGGCGCCTTCGACGTGGCGATCGAGGCGGACGGGGTGGGGCCCACGGGGATGGATCGGGTCACCTTCACCTTCGCCCCCAATCCCGGCGAACCGGCGCGGCCGCTGGGTCGGATCGCGTCGGGCGGCGAGGCGAGCCGCCTGTCGCTTGCGCTTAAGGTGGTCCTGGCCGGTGCCGATGAAACGCCGGTGCTGGTGTTCGACGAGGTCGACGCCGGGATCGGCGGCCGGCATGGGACGGCGCTGGGCGAACGGCTGCGCGATCTGGCCCGCTTTCACCAGGTGCTGTGCGTCACCCACCTCGCGCAGGTCGCCGCCTTTGCCGACGTGCATGTCCACGTCGGCAAGCAGGTTGTGGGCGGCCGGACTGTGGCCGAGGCCACCGTGCTGGATGCCGAAGCCCGGGCAGCCGAGCTGGCCGCCATGCTGGCCGGCGAAGGGGCGGGAGACGAAGCGCGCGCGGCGGCGGACGCCCTGCTGCGTGCCGCTGCCGGGTGACAAGCCCCGATCCCGCCCTGACTGAAGCGATCGACGCGTTTCTGCTTGAGCTGCAGGTCGAGCGCGGCCTGTCCCCGCTGACCATCTCCGCCTATCGGCGCGACCTTGGGCAGTTCGCGGCGGTGGCCGGTACCTCGTGGCGCGCCGACCCGGAACCCGTCCGCAGCTTCGTCAACGGCCTGCGCCGCGACGGCCTGCGGCCGACCACCCAGGCGCGCAAGGTGGCCGCGATCCGCAGCTTCTATGGCTTCGCCCTGCGCGAAGGGATCGCACGCCGGGACGTGGCGGCCCTGCTCGACAGCCCGCGATCCGGCAGTTACCTGCCGGATGTGCTGGACCCCGACGAGGTGGAGCGGATCCTGAATGCGCCGCCGGACGATCTGGTGGGAATCCGCGATTCCGCCATCCTGGAGCTGCTGTACGCCTGTGGCCTGCGCGTGAGCGAGCTGACCGGCCTGGACACCGATCGGCTCGACCTCGATGGCCTGCAGGTCCGCGTCATTGGCAAGGGCAACCGGGAACGTCGAGTGCCAATGGGCGAGCCGGCCCGAGAGCAGATGCATCGGTACCTGAGCGGTCCGCGCGCGACCTGGACGGCCGGCAAGCCGACGCCGGCGGTCTTCGTCAGCCAGCGCGGTGGACGGCTGACACGCGAATCGGTTTGGCGCATGGTGCGACGCTGGACGGAAGCGGCCGGGGTGGTGGGGCACGTCACGCCGCACACATTTCGGCACAGTTTCGCGACCCATCTGCTGGAAGGCGGCGCCGATCTGCGCGTGGTCCAGACGCTCCTTGGCCATGCTAGCATCAGCACCACCCAGCTCTACACGCATCTGACCGGCGAGCGCCTGCGCGAGGTCTACGCGAGGGCGCACCCGAGAGCCTGAGACGGAGCACGCCCCCATGTCGTACGCGAAGAACCTCCTGAGCCGCGGGGAGGAGGTCGTCTTCGAGAGCCGTCAGCACTGGCTGGCGGTGCTGGGCCAAACGTGGCTGTTCGTGATGGGCGCGATCCTGGTGCTGGCCGTCCTGATCTGGGCCACCTCCAGCGATCTCGGCTCGATCGAGGGTGGCGTGCAGGTCGTGTCGCTCGTGCTGCTGATCATCTCGCTGGCCTTCCTGGCCATCAAGATCTGGGCCTGGCGCAACCAGGAGTACCTGATCACCAACCGGCGCGTGATCAAGGCCGAAGGGATCTTCAACAAGCAGATGGGCGACTCCAGCCTGGAGAAAGTGAACGACGCCCGCCTGTCACAGAGCTGGGTGGGCCGCATCTTCGACTACGGCGACCTCGACATCATGACCGCTTCCGAAATGGCCGAGAAGGGCATGGTCAACGACTTCCCGATGCTGGCCGAGCCGGTGAAGTTCAAGGTGGCGATGCTGAACCAGAAGGAGCGGCTCGAGTTTCCCGACCTGGCTCAGCCGCCTGCCCAGCGGCAGCCACCGCCCCCCGAGATGCAGCGCGCCGAGCCGATGGCGCCGCGCGCCGGTTCCTCCCAGGTGTCCGAGGTGCGCGCAGATGGCAGTGCTCCGCCCGCGCTCGCCCCCGTGGCACCCGCAGCTCCTGCCGTCGCTCCGGCGTCAGGTGGCGGATCGGGCGACGTGGCGGCCAGGCTCGAGAGCCTGGGCGGCCTGCGCGACAAGGGCCTGATCACGCCCGAGGAGTACGAGGCCAAGAAGCGCGAGCTGCTGGAGCGTTTGTAGGTGGAGCCGGTCCGCCGGGGCGCATTGCCCGACGGGCTCTACGGCGCGGAGCTCGAGCACCGCATCGACGAGGCCGCCGAATCCATCCGCGCACGGCTCGAGGGTGAGCCGGACCTCCCCGCGCCGCGCCTGGCATTCGTGCTGGGCTCGGGGCTGGGCGGGGTGGCGGACCTGCTGGAGCCGGCCCACCGGCTGACGATTCCGTATCGCGACATCCCGCACGTGCCAGGCTCGGAGGTGGAGGGCCACGCGGGGGAGCTGGTGATCGGTCGCGCGTCGGGCGCGGGCGTGGCAATCCTGTCCGGTCGCGCCCACCCATATGAGGGCTGGAGCCACCGGCAGTCGACCCTGCTGCTGCGGGCGGTGCTGTCCATGGGGATCGAGACGCTGGTGCTCACCAACGCTGCGGGCGGCATGAACCCCGAGTTCGATCCGGGCGACGTGATGCTCATCCGCGACACGATCAACCTCTCGGGCGAGAACCCGCTGCTGGGTCCGAACCTGGACCGCTTCGGACCGCGCTTCGTGGCCATGGCCGATGCCTGGGACGAAAGCCTTCGAGCCCGCGCCCGCTCGGCCGCAGAGCGCGCCGGCGTGGGCCTGCGCGAAGGCGTGTACCTGATGCTCTCCGGGCCTGCCTACGAGACTCGCGCCGAGCTGCGCATGTTCCGCACGCTCGGCGCGGACGCGGTCGGGATGTCGACCGTGCACGAGCTGCTGGTGGCGCGCCACATGGGCGTGCGGGTGCTGGGCTTCAGCCTCATCACCAACGAGGCCACGCCGGACATGGTGGGTGATGTCACGCACGAGGAAGTGATGGCGATGGGGCCGATCGGTGCAGCCCGCCTGGTCAGCGTCCTCCGCGAGCTGCTGCCGGAGCTGGCCTAGATGCTGTTCGCCCAGCTCGATGCCGCCAAGCTGATTGGGCTGTTGGTGGCGCTGGTGGTAGGCATCACCTTCCACGAGTTCATGCACGCCTATGTGGCGGATCAGCTGGGCGACCATCGGCCCCGGGCCATGGGCCGGGTCAGCCTCAACCCGACCGATCACATCGATCCGATCGGCGCCATCTTCTTCCTGATCGCCGGCTTTGGCTGGGGCAAGCCGGTCCAGGTCAATCCCTATGCCCTGCGCCCCGGCCGCTTCGGCATGGCCTACGTCGCGGTCGCCGGTCCGCTCGCCAACCTGGTGGTCGCCTCGATTGCGGCCGTCGCGTTCCGCAGCGTGGTGCTGGCCGGCGCCACAGATGGCCCAGGCGATTTCGTCTGGCAGCTGTTGTTCGCGATCGTCCAGTTCAACGTCATCCTGGCGCTCTTCAACCTGCTGCCGATCCCGCCCCTCGACGGGTACAACCTGGTGCTGCCCTTCCTGCCGCCCAGCATCGCGCTACAGGTGCAGCGCTATGCCCCGTACGGAGTGATGATCCTGCTCCTGCTGGTGTTCCTGCCGCAGCTGGGTGCCGGCGGGGTGAACCCGCTGGGCTGGATGTTTGCCGCGGCTGACACGATCACCCTGCTGCTTACCGGACTCTAGGGCTTGGTTGTGATCCATCGGGTTGAGCAGTTCTTCGGCCATGTGCGCGCCAGCGTCACGCCGTCCGAGACGGCGAACGCCCGCAGCCTCCTGCCCGATGCTGCGTGGCCGTTGTTTGCGGAAATGCCGGTTGCCGACCGCCGCCACGCACTCGACGTGGTGAGTCGCCTGCTGGCCGCCGGCGTTGACGACTCGGACCTTCTGGCGGCCGCCCTGCTCCACGATGCGGCGAAGGGGCATCGCATGCGGCTCTGGCACCGCGTCGCCGGCGTGGTGCTGGAGGCGCTGGCGCCGGCCCAGCTGCGCCGCCTGGCGTCGTCGGACCCGCAGTCGAGGCGATATCCGTTCCACCTGTACCTCCACCATGCGGACCTCTCGGCCGATGCGGCGGCGGCGGCGGAGTGCTCCGCTCGCACCGTCGCCTTCATCCGTGGCACCGCGACGGAGGCTGATGCGTCGCTGGCGGGCGCCTTCGCCTCCGCCGACGAGGCATCCTGAACGCGATGCCACTGGAGCCGATCCCGATCGAGGTCGAGCCGCACCCGTTTGAGCTGCGGCTGGACGTCTTCGCCGGCCCGCTCGACCTGCTGCTGCAGCTGATCGAGTCGCGCCAGCTGGACGTGCTGACGGTGCCGCTGGCTGCGATGGCCGATGCATACGTCGAGCACCTGGCCAACCACCCGGTGCCGGCCGACGAGCTGGCCGACTTCGTGGCGATCGCCTCCCAGCTGATCCTGCTCAAGTCGCGGCGCCTGCTGCCCGGCGACGGGCTGCTGCCGGCCGGCCTGGTGGCCGAGGACGAGCCGGATGAGGACGAGCTGCGTCGACGGCTGGTCGAGTATCGGTCCCTGCGCGATGCCTCGCGGTTGCTCGGCGAGTGGGACATGGCGCGGCCGGCCTACCGCCGCGAACCGCGCGAGGCCGACCTGCCCGAGGCCCCGGTGGAGCCGATGCCACCATTCCTGCTGTCACAGGCCCTGGAGCGCCTGGCGGCCATCCCCGAGCCCGTGCCGGCCCCGCCGGAGATCGTGGCGCGCGAGGTGACGATCGCCATGCAGATCGCGACGCTGCGGGGCGCAATGGGCCACGCCGGGCAGGTGGTCCTGCAGCGGGTCCTGGCCGGCTGCCAGAGCCGCACCGAGATCGCGGTCACCGTGCTCGCCATGCTCGAACTGGTGCGGCGGCGGCAGGCGACGGTGCAGCAGGACGAGCTGTTCGGGCCGATCGTGCTACGCCCCATCGGGACGGGAAGCGCGTGATGAGCGAGCCGGGCGAGCTTGCCGCGTACCTCGAGGCGCTGCTGTTCATTGCCGAACGCCCGCTGGCCACGTCTGAGCTGGCGGAGCTGGCCGAGGTGCCGCGCCTCCAGGCAGAGGCGGCCCTGGGCGAGCTGGGGCAGCGACTGGATGACGACGGGCGCGGGCTCCGTCTGCAGCGCATGGACGAGGAGTGGCAGTTGGTCACGGCTCCGCAGCTGGGCAGCCGCCTGGCGGCGTACGCCGCGCGCCAGGAGACGCGTCTCACGCCGGCGGCGCTCGAGGCCCTGGCGGTGGTGGCCTACCGGCAGCCCTGCACGCGGGCCGATATCGATCGGGTGCGGGGCGTGGACTCGGACTACGTGGTGCGCTCGCTCCTGCATCGCCGCCTGATCGTCGAGGTCGGGCGGCGGGATACGCCTGGCCGTCCGATCCTGCTGGGCACCACCTTCACCTTCCTGGAGCGCTTCGGGCTGACCTCGTTGGACGACCTGCCGCCGCTCACCAGCGAGGCCGCCTCCCTGACGGCGCTGACCGGGCTGGAGGACGGCGCCGCGGAGGCGGTGTCGGGCGAGCCCGCGGATGCCGGCTGAGCGCCTCCAGAAGACGCTGGCGAGAGCCGGGCTGGCCTCCCGCCGCGGCGCCGAGACGTTGATCCGCGATGGCCGGGTGACGGTCAACGGCAAACCGGCGGTGCTTGGCCAATCGGCCAACCCCGAGACCGATGCCATCGCGGTGGATGGGCGACCTCTCGGGCAGGCCGAGGAAACGATCCATGTCGCCGTCCACAAGCCGCGCGGCTACGTCTCGTCGTCGCAGGACGAGCGGGGCAGGCGGAGCGTGGTGCGCCTCCTGGATGGGACCGAGGTCGCCTCCGGCGCCCGCCTGTGGCCCGCCGGACGGCTGGACGTCGATTCCGAGGGGCTGATGGTGCTCACCAACGACGGCGCGTGGGCGAATCGGCTGCTGCATCCCCGTTATGCGATGGAGCGCGAGTACGCCGTGCTGCTGGAGCGTGCCCCGCGGCCCGACGAGCTGGTGGCGCTGCTGGATGGCGTCCCGCTGGAAGACGGGCCGGCGCGCCTGCTCACCGCCCGCCCCGCTGGGCCACCCCGGGAAGTGGCCCGCGAGCCCGGCGAGGCCGGCGTTTGGCTGCGCGTGCGGGTTGGCGAGGGGCGCAAGCGCGAGGTGCGGCGACTTTTCGCGGCCGTTGGGCTGCGCGTCCTGCGGCTGGTCCGGGTCAGCCTGGGACCGCTCAGCATTCGCGGCCTGGGCCTGGGGGAATGGCGGCCGCTCACCGCGACCGAGGTGCGACG
>DATEOS010000208.1:0-3661 GCA_035273815.1 Candidatus Limnocylindria bacterium | reverse complement strand
TTCACCCCGGCCGCGGCGGTGACGCCGCCCTCGGTGCCCGGTTCACTACCCGTCTCGTCGCTGTTCGCGGAATCGGCGAAGTTGCTGTCCCCGGGCTGTTCGGACACCGGGTCGGCTTCGATGTCGTCGGGAATGCCGTTGGGCGTGAAGTTGTCCGCGGTGACCGCGCCCAGCGCCTCGGACACCGGGGTATCGATCGGGGTCAGCATGCCGACGTTGGGGTCCTGTTCGACCATCACATCGGTGGCCAGGCCACAGGTCTTGCCGCGCAACGCATCCAGATTGGATCGACCCACGGTCCAGGCGGGGTACTGCCCCACGACCGCCATCGTCAGCGAGATCACCTGGAACAGCACCACCGCCCAGGTGACGACGGCCAGCGGAGCCGTCGTGAACCGGGTCCACGGCCGGTCCCCGAAGTCCCGGCCGGAGAAATGCAGCCAGGCCGCGACCAGCAGCGCCAGCACCGCCAGCCCGAGCAGGATGGTGGTGAAACCGATGGACAGGCGCGGGAAGTCGTTCGACCACGGGACACCGAAGTTCGAGACGTACCACCAGCCGTTCACGGTCGCGAAGGACAGCGCCGTCGCGAACAGGATGGCACCGGTCACGATGGTGCGGTTGCGCTTGGAGCTCATCGCCGCCGCGGTGATCGCGACCGCGGCCAGTGCGCCGATGGAACCGGCCAGGCCGGCGAACACCCCGAAGTGGTGGGTCCACTTGGTGGGGGTGAACATCAGCGACAGGAATGAGATGACGGTGATCCCGATCATCCGCTGGGCCGGCCCGATGGCGGTGCCGGGAATCCGGCCCTTGCGCAACGTCATCGCGATCGAGATGGCCAGCGCCAACAGCAGGGTCAGCACCGCGAAGCGCCGTGCCACCGAACCGTCCGGGCTGGTGGTGAACAGCCGGGAGTAGCGGATGTGCTCGTCGAACCAGGCCAGGCTGGGGCCGATGGTGGACTTGAACGAGCTGGCCTGCAGTTCGCTGACCAGGGTCTGGTCCCGGAAGATCAGGAAGATGGTGACGGTGCCGGCCGCCGCGATCGGCGCCAGCAGGGCCATATAGCCGAACCGCGAGACATGCGCGGCCACAATCGTTCTGAGCGGGCCGATCGCCACCAGCAGCGCGCCCACAGCGGCGATACCGGTAGGCCCGGAGAACAGGGTCAGCGCCCCGATGATGATCGCCACCGCGACCGGCAGCAACCGGCTGGTCGCCACCCCGCGCTCCACCGAGCACCAGGTCAGCAGGATGCCGACGGCGATGATCGGTTCGGGGCGCAGGCCGTTGTTCAGCGGCAGCCAGAACGCCAGGAACATCGCGGCAGCGGTCCACGCCGCCGGGCGGCTCTTCTTGACTGCGGCACCGAGACGGGGGATGACCTCGCGGCTGATGATCCACCAGCAGGCCAGACCCATCAGCAGAGTCGGCAGCCGGACCCAGATGCTCGCGGTCGACACCTGCGCCCACAACGCCAAGAGGTCGTAGTACCAGCCGAACGGGGCCTCCGGCGTACCGAACCAGCGGTAGTAGTTGGCCATGTAGCCGGCATGTTCGGACACCCGGGCCATCGTCAGGATGTAGCCGTCGTCGGCGGTGTTGGCGCCGACGAAATGCCACCACACCAACAGCGTGGCGACCAGTGCGTCGAGTCTGGTGACCGACCACCAGCGCTGCGGCAGGAAGCGGCGGTGCCGCATGCCGTCGGCGATGTCGAGGCGGTGCAGCGCGATCAGCGACGCGATCGTCATCAGCAGGCCCAGCACCATCACCACGGTCTTGAGGTGAGTGGGCGAGCTGCTGTAGCGGGTGTCGATGGTGGCCGAGAACTGCAGGCCCGGCGGGGCGGGGCCGGCCAGATCGGTGAACACACCGACGATCTGGGGCCGGAAGTCGTAACCGCCGCGCTCGCCGCGCACCGGTTCACCGGGGTCCCGGTCGTCCGGGCCTTGAGTCAGTCCGACGAACTCGCCGGTCACCTTGTCGGCGTGCGCGGTGAACACCAGCTGCTGGCAGGCCGGGCTGAGCACCTCGCTCAGGGGGGCGCTGACCACCGGGGTGTTGCGCACGATGACCAGCAGTTCGTTGTTGACCCGTTCGATGAGCAGCCCGCGGTCGACGGCCTTGGGTGCCTGCTTGGGCACCGTGGACAGCAGGACGTTGCGCGATCCGGCCAGCCCGGCCGCGGTGCTGCACGGGATGGTGATGTTCAGGTCGGTCGCGACGTACCCGATCAACGGGGCGTCGACGCTGTCGAGGGTCCCGTTCTGCGGCCAGTTCAGCGTCGCGGTGGTCTGGGTGACGGGCAGGAACGGGGTGGCGATGGCCAGGATGGTGCCGAGCAACCCGGCGACGACGGCGACCAGTCGGGTGGTGCGGTGATTGGCCTGCGTGTCGTTCACGGGGCTAGATGCTAGTTGTCCGGGCATCAGTGGACCGCGTGCGGTTTGCGGATGGCCAGCACGAACGGCCCGTTGGTGGTCACATCCCAGCGCGGATCGGAGAACAGGGCGGCGTTGAGCTCGACCTGGTAGCGCTTGACGTTGGGCTGATTCGGGTAGACGTCGGCGGCCAGCCGCAGGGTGTAGCTGTCCGGCCCGCCGCGACGCATCAGGAAGACCGTCGGCGGCTCCCAGGGCAGTTCGTCCAGCGCGGTGATGAACTGGTCCGGGGTGCTCAGCAGCGCCCAGCTCTCGATGGCCGCGGACCGGGCCTCGAACTGCGCCAACGGGTTTGCGTAGTGCGAGGTGAGGCCCTGGAAACCGTAGTAGGGATAGAAGGACAGGAAGCTGTAGTCCGCGGTCATGACGACGGTCTCGGTGCGCGGCCGGCCGGTCACCTCGAGGATGCGTTCGTCCAGTGCCCGGTAGTACTGCTCGGCGCCGGGCGGGCGGCGGTCGGCACGCTCGCCGTAGCCGTCGGTGTCGGTGTAGGCCACGGTGATGTCCGAGCGCAGCACGTCGGGGATGTCCTGGCTGAACGTCACCGCGCCGATCGCGCCGATGGTCGCGGCGACCGCCACGATGTGCCGGCCCGGGTGCTGGTAGCTCGCCACCGCGGCCTGGGTCACCCAGATGAACCCGAAGGTTCCGGCCGCCGCCAGCAGCACCGACAGGGTGGGCTGCAGGCGGAAGGACAGCAGCGTGGTGCCGGCCAGGGTGGTCAGCATGGACAGCAGCGACCAGGCGTAGACGGCCAGCACCGCGACAGCCAACGCACCGGCGCGGGTGCTGCTGCGGGCGTGTACGACGAGCCAGACCGTGCCGAGCAAGCACAGCGCGCCGAGCAGGGTGAAGTCCAGCATCGGGAAGGTCAGTTCGGCGCCGTCCATCGGCAGGTAGTGGAATGCGGACCCGCTTCCGACCGGTTCACCCCGCACCATCGCCAGTAGCACGGGCGCCCAGGTGAGCAACGCCAGTAGTCCGGCGATCACGCCCATGACGAGCAGCCGCAACAGCGGCGCGAGGCAGCGCCGGGTGACGGCCAGCAACAGCGCCATGATGGTGACGGTGAACGCCGCGTAGGCCACCAGCAGGGTGTAGAACAGCGCGGCCATACCCAGGAACAGACCGACGCCGACGACCGCACCCCAGGCGGGCCGGTTCGCCTTCAGTCCCGACCACGCCAGCACGAAGACCGCCGGCAGCAGCACGGT
>DATEOS010000207.1:0-2667 GCA_035273815.1 Candidatus Limnocylindria bacterium | reverse complement strand
GCGCCCAGGTAGACGCCGGCCAGGATGATCGCGCCGGCCACCAGCATCAATGGGGTGACGATTTCGCCCGTCAGCAGGGCCGAGAATGGGATGGTGGCCAGCGGAATGAGCAGGAACTCGAAGCTAACTGCCGATGCGGTCCATCGGCGCAGGACGAACACGAACAACCAGAAGACGCCCAGCGACCCGGCCAGCACCAGGTAGGCCATCGCCAGCCACACGTCCTGCTGCGTCGGCAGGATCCAGTCCTCCCCCAGGACCAGGGATAGCGGAAGCAGGATCATCGCCCCTACCAACATCCCGACTGCGTTGGTGGCCACGGGGTCGGCACGCGGCGTCAGCTTGACCACGATCCCGGCCTCCGCCAGCAGCAGCGCCACGCCGAATGCCAGCGCGATCCCCGCCAGCGGGATGTTCAGCGAGATCCGGTCGGCCGCCAGGACCGCGACGCCTGCCAGCGCGATCAGGGAGCCGATCACCGCGCGCAATCGGAAGCGTTCCAGACCGTGGAGCGGAGCAAGGATCAAGGTGAGCAGCGGGACCAAACCCAGCAGCAGCTGTCCCGCGCCGGCGCCGGTCATGGGAATGGCCACGAAGGCGAGACCGAACGCCACGCCGAAGCCCAGCACGCCGTAGGTCACCGCACCGAGCAGCGCGGTTCCCCGCGGCAGTGGCGACCGCATGGCGATCATCAAGAGCGCGAACAGCAGGCCGGCTGTGCCGAAGCGCAGCGCAGCGCCCCAGTACGGATCCAGCTCGTGCCGGACGATCGCGATGCCCACCGCGTTCCCGCCAGCGAGCACCACCATCAGGACGAAGGCGCTGAGGGTGACCCGATCGACGCTCATTGGGAGTGAGTGGTGCCTCTCAGCCGCCGGCCAGCGCCTCCGCCCGGGCAGCCTCGAAGCGGGGGAGGCCGTCCTCCACCATCTTGTCCGAGGCGGTCAGGCTGATCCGGAACCAGCCGGGCACTTCCACGATCGATCCGGGCAGCACCAGCACGCGGTGCCTGGCCAGGATGTCGCCAAAGGCCACGTCGTCATCGATCGGCGAGCGGGCCATGGCGTAGAACGTGCCCTCCGGCATCGTCGTCTCGTAGCCGAGGTCGCGCAGCGCCGGCACCAATCGGTTCCTCCGGCGTTCGAGCGCCCCGATGTCGATCGACAGCTTCTCCACGTCGGCCAGCGCGTGCTGCAGCAGCGCGTTGGGGAACGCGAAGCCGCCGGCCAGCTGTTGGATGAAGATCTCGTCGCGGATCTCGGCGCGCTCCGGCAGGCTGGGCGGCACGGTGAGGAACCCGATGCGCTGTCCGGGCGCCAGCAGCGTCTTGCCGTACGAGTAGGTGATGATCGTGTGCGGATACAGCTGCGAAGGGCTGGTGTACTCGAGCCCATCGAAGACGATGCGGTTGTACGGCTCGTCCGAGATGATCCAGATCGGATGACCGATGCGGTCCGAGGCGGCTGCAAGGCTGTCGGCCAACCGGCGGAGGTTATCGGCGGCATAGACGCGGCCGCTGGGGTTGTGCGGCGAGTTCACCAGCACCGCGCGGGTCCGTGGGCCGATGGCCTCCACGATCCGGTCGACATCCAGGTCCCAGCGCGGCGGGTCCAACGTCACGCGCATCGGCTCGCCGCCGGCCGCCAGGATGAGCTGCTCGTAGAAGAACCAGGGCGGGGAGAGGAAGATGACCTCGTCCCCGGGGTCGACCAGTGTCTTCATGGCCGTCGCGATGGCCGCGAAGCCGCCGTTGGTCATCGCCACGTCGGCAGGGTCCCAGTCCAGGCCGGTGCGCTGCGTCAGCGTGGCCGCGACCGTCCGCTGCGACGCGGGCTCCGAGATCTTGTAGGCGAACCAGTCCTTGTCCCGCGGAACGACGGCGCGCTGCAGCGCCTCCACGTAGGCGGGAAGCGGCAACTCCTGCGGGTTGCCGACCGCGAAGTTCGAGACGTCGGGGTCCTCGTTCAGCTGAACGAAGGGGCCCTGGTAGAAGGAGAGGAATGGCGCGACGCTCTGGCGGATCCGGTCGCGCAGCCGGGTCGACTCGATGGTGGTCATGGTGCGCGGATTGTCCCATGCCCGGAAACCCGGGCCGCCGCATGGGTCACCTGGCCAGCCGGCGGCGGAGAAATCCATGGAGCTGCTCGCCGAGGGAGCGCAGGCATTACCACTCGCAGGTGCCTGCGTCTGTTGGCGTTCGGTCGCTGAGCCCATGCCGCGGCGGATCGGCAGCAGGCACAGGTAACCTGACGTTCGCTCCAAACACAAGGGGTGAGCGCGGATGGCGAAGGTAATTGCGGGAATCACGATGTCCGTGGACGGCTACATCACCGGCCCGGACGATGGCCCAGACAAGGGCCTGGGCGAAGGCGGGGAGCGCCTCCACTACTGGGTCTTCGGCGGTCCTTGGAGCTACGAGACTGAACCGAAGGGCGAGCCCGAAGGCGAGGACGCCGAGTACCTGAACGAGTTAACCGAGCGGGTCGGCGCGATCGTCATCGGCCGGACCATGTACGAGGCCGCGGGGCATTGGGGCGACAAGAACCCGTTCGGCGTGCCCGTCTTCGTGGTCACCCACCGGCCGGAGGACGAGCCTGATACCGGCGAGTTCAGCTTCGTCGGAGACTTCCAGGAGGCAATCGACCGGGCGAAGGAGGCCGCCGGTGA
>DATEOS010000206.1:0-2538 GCA_035273815.1 Candidatus Limnocylindria bacterium | reverse complement strand
GCAGCGTTCAGCCCGGAGTACCAACGGATGTCGTCGTAGCTCCAGGACTCGACACCGGTCAACCAACGATCGTATCAGTGGATGATGTGCCACAGGACCAGGCGATTTTCGACATCGGACCAGAAACCATCGACCGCTATTGCGAGCTGATTGCCCGAGCCCGAACCGTCTTCTGGAACGGTCCCATGGGCGTCTTCGAACAGCCGGCATTCGCCAAGGGCACGATGGGCATTGCCCACTGCGTTGCCAAGGCTGACGCCTTCACGGTCATCGGCGGCGGCGATTCGGTGGCCGCCGTCGAGAGCGCCGGCGTTGCGGACGCCATCGATCACATCTCGACCGGCGGCGGGGCCTCGCTGGAGTTCCTGGAAGGACGAACGCTTCCGGGAATTGCCGCCCTGCCGGACGCCTGACCGGTAACTGTTCAGACTTGAGATTGGGTCAGGAGGGCGCGGCACTGCTCCAGGGGGTTGAGCCCGTGGAGCCGCCAGGTGCCGAACAGGGTGGCCAACGTCATTTTGGTGGCGGAGCCGGCGGCGGAGCGGGTGCCGCCGCTGATCTTGCGAGACGTGACCAGATGCCGCAGGCTGCGCTCGGCGGCGTTGTTGGTGGCGGGTACGGCCGGGTCTTCGACGAAGACGAACAACGCACTCAGGTGCGTGGTGATGCGCTCGGCCAGCACCCGCTGCGGGGCCGCGTCCTGGCCCAGGAACGGCGCGCACAGCATCCCCAACTCGGCTTCGTACGCCTGACGCTGGCGCCGACGGACCACCGGATCGCGGTCGGGCACGGCGGCGTCGGTACTGGCCCGCCGGTAGAGGGCATGGACGCTGTCCGCCCAGCCGCGCACGGCTGGGTCGCCGGGGTGCTGGCCGACCAGGTCGTCAATGGCACGCAGCAGGTGCGCCCAGCAGTACTGGTGGCGCCCCGCGTAGGAGGTGTAGGCGGCGTAGAAGTCGCTGACCAGCACCCCGCCGTAGGCGGCGCCCATGGTTGTCTCCAGCACGGCGCGTTCCCGCGAGCCGCGCACGAACAGCCGCTCGCTCGCGGTGCTGAACGTCCAGGCATAGCCGTTCTGCCCATCTTGCCGCCAGCCGGTCTCATCGGCGTGGATCACGGGGCTGGCGCGGATCGCCTCCCGGATATCCGCCACCACCGGTTCCGCCCGCGCCGCCAGCGTGTGCAGCGCCTCCACGATGGCGCCGACGCTCAGGCGCAGGCCATGCACCACCTCCAGGTACCAGCGGATGCCGCGGATGGGCAGGCGCAACTCCTCGCGCAAGGTGGCGATCAGGCTCACTAGCCCCACCCCCAACCGCCGCTGGCCGACCACCAACCCGTCGAGGTCCGGTCCCGGCTGCCAGCGGCCCTGGCAGTGACGGCAGCGCCGTTCGACGTAGACGTGCGCCGTCACCTCCACCCGCCCCGGGATCAGCTCGATGACCTCGCGGGTGCGTTTGATCGTCCCGCCGGTCAGCGCCGTCGCGCAGTGCGGGCAGCGGGCAAAGGCATGAATCCGGTGCGCCGTGGGCGGCATCCGCCGCCGCCCGTAGCCGTGCGCCCGCCGCTTCCGGGACCGTGGCTCCGTCCCACCGGCGCGATCCCGCCCGGCGGGCTTGAGCCCCGGCATCGCGGTGGGACGCGATGCGCCGCCCTCGCCGTCGGGCGGTTCCAAGGCGGCCAGCAGGATACCGACGCGCTCCTGCACCTGGACCAGCGCTGCCTGCTGGGCGGCCACGTCGGCGCGCAACCGCGCCTGCGCGCGTTCCAGGTCCGCGATCTGCTCCCGCTGCCGCAGCACCAGGGCCATCAAGTCCGCGCGGCTGAGGCGGTACAGATCCAGCGGGGCGTCCATCGCGCCAGCCTATCCCATCTCCGCACTTCTGAACAGATACTCACATTTGCTGCCGCTTGCGGGGAGCCGCGCGGAGCCGTACGATGGCGCCACACGAAGTGCTGCTGACCCATTGGCACGTTTGCGGGGGATCGGGGAAGGTCCGCCCACCATCCACAAAGAGGCCGAACCATGCCAGGTCTTCGCTCGACTCGACCCCGGTTGTCGCTGATCGCCGTCGGCGCCGCCGCTCTTGTGACCCTCGTCGCTTGCGGCGACGAACCCGCCACGCCTACCCCAGCGCCTACCGAGGAGACCGTCACCGTCGAGGCCGGCGGTGAAGAAGCGGCGGCCCCGGGCGCAGAGGCTTCCCCGGAAGGCACGCCGGGATTCACCGTCGAAGTCACCATCGATGACGAAGGCACTCCCGAAATCTCAGTTGTCGTCACAGAAGAGGGGGTAGCGACGCCCGTCTCCGGCCAAGCCACCCCAGTTGCGGCGGCCTCCCCGGGCGTCGCGGCAACACCCGCTCTCGCAACCCCGGTCGCCGTCGTACCGACCGCCGCGACTCCAGTAGGAACCGCTGCGGCGCCTCTCGCGACCCCAGTTGCCGAAGCCGCGACGCCAGTCGCCGCCGTGGCCACTCCGGTGGCCGCGGCCGTGCCGACGGAGTCCCCGACCAACACGCCGGAGCCAACGAACAC
>DATEOS010000205.1:0-5239 GCA_035273815.1 Candidatus Limnocylindria bacterium | reverse complement strand
GTCGGACGGCTTCGCCCAGGTCGGGATCGGCGCCCAGCAAATCCGGTCCGAGTGCGCGGAGCGCGTCGTGCCGGACAAGCTCCGCATCGGTGAGCAGCTCCAGCACCGGCGCATCGAAGCAGACCGCCACCGCCGCATCGGTCTCGAGCACGCAGACCGCCCGCCGGGCGGGGAGCCGCCAGGGCTCGCCCAGGCGGTATCGGTGCCAGGAGCCCTTCATCCGCATATGCGTGCGCAGCCAGCGGTCGCCCGAAAAGCCGATGAGCAGGTGCTTCCCGCGCGCCTCCACCGCGTCCACGGACGCACCCATCAGCACCGACAAGTCGGGAACGCGGGAAAGCCCGGGTCCCGGCTGGGCCAGCGCGCGTCGCACGATCCCGCCGACCAGCGCACGGCGCAGCACCGTGGCCGTTCGAAAGATGGTGTCGCCTTCGGGCATTGACCGATCGTACCGGCCGGGTCGACAAGGCCAATCGGTATACTGCGGGCGCCCCGGAAGACCCGCTGCAGGACCCGTGCGCCCATGAAGATCGGCATCGACCTCGGCACCGCCAACATCCTTGTCTACGTCAAGGGCAAGGGCGTGGTGCTCAACGAGCCGAGCGTGGTGGCGATCAGCGACGACGACAACCGCCTGGTGGCGGTGGGGGAAGAGGCCCGCGAAATGATCGGGCGCACCCCGGGCAACGTGCGGGCCATCCGGCCGATGCGCGACGGCGTGATCGCCGATTACCTGATCACCGAGGCCATGCTGCGCTACGTGATCAACAAGGTGACGCGCGGCATCCGCCTCTTCAAGCCGGAGGTGATGATCTCCGTCCCGTCCGGGGTGACCAGCGTCGAGAAGCGCGCCGTCCGTGACGCCGCCCTCAAGGCAGGCGCCAAGGACGCGTACCTGATCGAGGAACCACTGGCCGCGGCGATCGGGGCGAACGTGCCGATTGCCGGCCCGTCCGGGAACATGATCATCGACATCGGTGGTGGCACCAGCGAGATCGCAGTGATCGCGCTGGGCGGGATCGTGGTCAGCCAGTCCGTCCGGGTTGGCGGGAACCGATTCGACGAGGCGATCGCCAACTACATCCGCCGCAAGTACAACCTGATGATCGGCGACCGGACCGCCGAAGAGGTGAAGATCGCCATCGGCTCCGCCCTGCCAATGGATGAGCCGATGACCATGGAGGTCAAGGGCCGCGACATGATCGCCGGCCTGCCGCGCACCATCCCCATCACCTCCACCGAGATCACCGAGGCCATCGAACAGCCGCTCCAGCAGGTCATCACCGCGGTGCGCAACGTCCTGGAGCAGACGCCGCCCGAGCTGTCCAGCGACATCATCGACAAGGGCATGGTCATGTCCGGCGGCGGCTCGCTGCTCCGCAACCTGGACACCATGCTCACCCAGGTGACCGGCATCCCGTGCCACGTCGCGGAGAACGCGCTGAACTCGGTGGCGGTGGGCACCGGGCTTGCCCTCGAGCATTTCGGAACGTTCCGCAAGAGCCTGGTGAGCAGCTCGTGACGGCCAACTCGTGACGGCCCAGGCGCCGACGGCCGCGCAGGGCGCAGCCGCAGCGGGCGCCATGGAGGCGACCAAAGAGCGAACCGGCGCACCCCCGCCGGAGGCCAAGGCGTTCGCCGACTTCCACATCCACACTCGCTTCAGCCGCGACTCGATCCTGTCCGAGGAGAAGTTCATCCGCACCGCCGTGGAGCGGGGGCTGACCCACGTGGCCGTCACCAACCACAACAACGTGGAGGGAGCGGTCGCCGTCCGCGACAAGGTGGCTGAGCTTGGCCTGACGGATCAGCTGACGGTCATCCTGGGCGAGGAGGTCTCCACGGCCGACGGCGAGGTGGTCGGGGTCTTCCTGCAGCGGACCATTCCGCGTGGCCTGTCGGCCGATGAGACGGCCGATGCCATCCACGAGCAGGGCGGCCTGGTCTCGATCCCGCACCCCTACGACCCGTTCCGCCAGTCGCATATTCGCGAGGAGCCGCTCATCGGCCTGCTCGAAGCGGGCAAGGTCGACATGATCGAGGTCTTCAACAGCCGCGTGACGCTGCAGCGCCACAACCAGGAGGCGGCCGAGCTGGCGGCCCGCTACAAGGTCCCGGGGATCGCGTGCTCGGACAGCCACTCCTCCTTCGAGATCGCCATGAGCTTCAATGCGCTGCCCGTCTTCGAGAGCGCCGACGAGCTGCGGGCCGCGCTCCCGCTGAATGACTGGCACGGCAGCCGCTCGACGGTCTTCATCCACCTCACCACCCGCTGGGCGGTGTGGAGCAACATGGCCCGCAAGTGGATGGGCCAGGAGACCGCCACGGCGCCCGTCCTGGGGCCTGAGGCTCCACAGAAGGTGGAAGACGAGCCGATAGAGCGGCCGACTCCCGCCGAGCTGCCGGACCCGCAGGATCCGGAGGCGTCGAGTGACCGAGGATAGCCGGCCGCCCGCGCATCACCATCCCGAGCACCCGACCGGGCCGCACGAGCACGGCCACTCCATCTACGAGCCGGGAGAATTCCTGGACGCGCCGCCGGATGAGACGATCTCCGAGGCCGAGGTCAGCCTCCAGCGGCGCCTGCTGAACTGGCGAACCATCGGCTCCATCATCTTCGCGCTGGTCCTGGTCTTCTTCCTGTTCCGCGTCGTCCTGAACGTGGACTTCAGCCAGACGGTGGAGCTGGTCCGATCCGCGATCCCCGCCTACCTGCTGGCGGCCTTCGTCGTCTACTACCTGACCTTCCCGCTGCGCGGTCTGCGGTGGTGGCTGGTGCTGCGGAACGTCGGCACACAGGTGCGCTACGGCGACGCGACCGAGATCCTCTTTCTGTCCTGGTTCGTCAACTGCCTGGTGCCCGCCAAGCTGGGCGACCTGTATCGCGCCTACCTGCTGAGGGCCACGTACGCGGCCTCTGTCTCGAAGACGGTTGGCACCGTGTTCCTGGAGCGGGTCGCGGACATCATCCTCATCTTCGCACTCGCCCTGGCGGCCGGCTTCTGGAGCTTCCGCGGCCGCAACCGCCCGGAGGTTGACGCCCTGTTCCTCGCCGGCTTCGTGCTGGTGACCGCCCTCATCATCTTCGTGGTCGTGCTCCGCTACTTCGGCGCGCACCTGACGCGATACCTGCCGGCCAGCGTGGCCGACCTGTATGAGCGCTTCCACGAGGGCAGCACCGGAGCCATGCGCCCGTGGGTGCTGCTGCAGGTCGGCGCCATCACGGCGGCGGTGTGGCTGCTGGAGGGCGCGCGCGTGCTGTTCGTGATCCGGGCCCTCGACCTGCCCGCCGTCCACGACCTGGGCATCACCTCGGCGATCTTCGTGGCGCTGTGCGCGTCGCTGCTGACGGCCATCCCGCTCACGCCCGGCGGCATCGGCTTCGTGCAGGGAGGCATCGTGCTGGTGCTGACCACCTTCTACGGCGTGCCGGCGGAAGAGGCGACGGCCGTGGCGCTCGTCGATTTCGTGATCAGCACGCTGAGCGTGATCGTGATCGGCGGCATCGTGTACGCCTTCTCCAACAAGGTCCGCCAGGCGCACGGGAGCCCCAGCCTGACCTAATCGGTACCTTTGGGTCATTGGAACCCACGCTGCCGACTGCGATCCTGCGGTTGCTCGGACGCACCACCGGAGCCCTTTCTCGGTGATCGTCCTTCCGCACGGACGTAGGTGCATGACGCTTCAAACGCCGCGGTCCTTCAACAGCTGGCTGCGTGGCCAGCTGAAGGAAAAGAAGATGAGCCAACGGCAGCTGGCGCTGCAGTCGGGCGTCGACCATTCGACGATCTCGCGGCTCATCAAGGGCGACCGCATGCCATCCCTGGGCACCGCCACCAAGCTGGCGCGCGGCCTGCGCGAGATCCACGATGAGGGTGAGGGACCGGCGTACTTCGCCAGTCAATCGGCCCGGCAAACGCTGCCCACCGCCCGCGTCGAGTACGCGCTCCGCGCCGATGAGAACCTGACCGAGGCCGACGTGCGTGAGCTGATGCAGGCCTACATCGGGGTCCGCAGCCGCCGGCAGCGCGAGAACGGCCAGACGCCTACCACCAATGGCAATGGCAACGGCGGCTCGTACGAGATGGCCAGCGGCCGCCGTTCCTGATTCCTTCCCCCTCCTGAGGCCCGGGTACTGTCCACCCGGGCCTTCTTCATGCCCGCTCGGCGCTGGCAGCCGGCCTGGTCTCGCGGCCGATGCCGATGCGGGTTGAGCGCCGCGAGGTGCGGAAGGCCTTCGGCGGCAGCTCCGGCAGGGCGCTGGCGCCGCCGTACAGCAGCCGTGCCCGCCGCATGTTGACGGCGTCGTAGCCCTCGTCGACGCCTGGCGTCTCCATCATGAAGGCCGTCCGCTGCGCCAGCCGTGGGTCGCGCAGGAAGGCCGCCAGGCCCACTGGACCGATCCTCCCGGCGCCCAGGTGCTCGTGACGGTCATTGCGGCTGCCCAGCGCCGAGCGCGAGTCGTTCAGGTGCACCAGCGCCAGCCGATCCAGGCCAATCAGCGCGGCGAAGCGATCCAGCAGCTCCGTGGCGGCCTCCGGAGTCGAGATGTCGTAGCCGGCGCCCCACAGGTGGGCGGTATCGAGGCAAAAGGCAAGCCGGGCGCTCTGGGACGAGTCCACGCCCGCCAGGATCGCCGCCAGGTCCTCGATCCGGGAGCCCAGGTTGTCGCCGCCGCCGGACGAGTTCTCCAGCACCAGCACGACGCTCGGCGGTGACTCGGCCAGGACGGCGTTGACGTTGTCGGTGATGCGGCGGATGCCCGCCGCGTGACCGCCGCCACGATGCGAGCCGATGTGGGTGTTCACGTAGCGCGCGCCGAACGCCGGGGCCCGCCGCATCTCGAACAGCAGCCCGGCGCGGCTCTGTGAGGCGAACGGCTCGGCGCTGCCGGCGAGATTGATCAGGTAGCTGGCGTGGATGGCGACGGGCGCGATGTCATGTGCGGCCAGATAGGCAACGAACTCGGCCGCGCGAGCCGGCGGCTCGGGACGGCGCCGCCAGGCCGTGGGGTTGTCGCTGAAGATCTGCAGCGCCGTGGCGCCAATCTGCCGCGCTCGTCGGACGGCCTTCATCAACCCGGTCGCGATCCCAAGGTGCATCCCGACGCGGGGGGCGCCGTCTGGCCAGGTGAGCCGCCGGCGTGGCTCCGGGCGGGAGGTTGATCGCTGCAAGGTCCGAACCGTAGCAGCCGAGACCGCGACCCCGAAGGTCCTGGTACCCGCGTTGCCCCGTGTCA
>DATEOS010000204.1:0-3009 GCA_035273815.1 Candidatus Limnocylindria bacterium | reverse complement strand
ATCATGCCGCCGGCGGCCAGCGCCGCGGCGCACGTGGCGCCGAGGAGCAGCCGCATACGGCTGCGCCTCCTCGGTGTGGTGGAAGTGTCGGTCATGTTCTCGCTTCCTCCTTGGACAGCTGGGCCAGGGGCACGGCAGGGCCGTGGTGACATCACTCCTCATAGAGCTCGGTCGATGGCGACGTTAGGAGCCGCGGGGTCTCCTTGTCAACAAGTTTCAGAAATGTTCCGGTACAACAATCCGAGGGGTGGACGCGTTTCCGCTGTTCAGCGACGCGGTAGCTTCCCTGCTCCCGGACTGTTCGGCAGGTAGTTCAGAATCCTGGCAGTGTGCTACCGAAACTTCCGGAAGTTCGAGATCACTTCGACCGCCTCGAAGTAAAGGCGGTTCGGGGGGTAGCGGAGTACCGGTGACTGTGGCGAAGCTGTGACTACCACACGACACGGCCTAGGGAAACAATGACCTTCCATGAAGCGCCCGCCGGGCGGATGCGATCGCGCCGCCCGGTGATGCTGGCCATGGCGTCGTTGGGGCTGGGGTTGAACCTTCGGGCCTCGATTCTGCTCGGTCCGCACCTGCACGAACGATTCCAGGTCGGGCCGGGAACGTACGCCGTCCTGATCGGTCTGCCGCTTCTGATCACCGCGGTGGTGCGCCTGCCGGTGGGGGTGCTCACCGATCGATTCGGCGCGCACGTGGTGTTCCCCGTGGTCAGCCTGGCGTCGGCGACGGCGGTGGCCGGACTGGCGTGGGCCGACTCGTTGCCGGCCGTGATCGTTGCCGGTGCTTCAGCAGGCGTGGCGGGGGCCGCGTTCGTGGTCGGTGCCGCGGCGGTGTCGCGGACGTCGCCGTACGGACGGCGCGGCTTGGACCTGGGAATCTTCAGCCTCGGCGTGGCGATCGCCGCGGCGATCTCGGGGGTGTCCTGGGGTTTCGACCCCGAGGGCCGGCAGGCGGGCGTGGCTCTCACCGGGCTGCTGGTGGTGTACGCCGGAGCTGCCGGTGTGCTGCTCCGGGATCCGGTCAAGGCGGACGGTGCCGGCCCGCTGGTGCGCAGAAGTGCCGAAGTGCTTCGGCTGGCCTCCAGCACATCGTTGACCGCCCTGTACGTGCTGGCGCTCGGCGGGATCGTGTCGGTTGCCCTCTACCTACCGATATATCTCCATACCGTGATCGGCATCGACTGGTCCCATGCCCTGGCGGTCACCGCGGCGACCGTGGGCCTGGCGTCGGTGGCCCGGTTGGCCGGCGGGTGGTGGACCGATCGGCGTCCCACGGCCCGGTTGCTGGTGTTCTGTTACGGCGCTGCCGCATGCCTGAGCATCGTGGGCGCGATGACGCCGCCGCAGTGGTGGCTGGAAGCGCCGGTGATCGCCGGGATCGCGGTGTGCGACGGTGTCGCCTCCGGCGCCCTGCTGGCCTTGATCGGCAAAGCGGCACGGGCCGACCAGGTGGGTGCGGTGATGGGTGTGACGGGCGCCGCGGGCGCCCTCGGAGCGTTGGTGTATCCACTGCTGCTGGCCGGCGTGGCGCATGTGACGCACTCGAATGCCGTGGCTTGGACTTCGCTGGCCGCCGTGCTGCTGGCCGCCGCGTGGTACGTGCGACGGCGGGGTCTGCACATCGGGCTGGGGCTGCCCATGCGGTTCGAGCCGGAGAACAGTCCGACGGCGATGACGATCGCGGTCGTCGGTGAGTCGGAGACCCGGCTGGGCGCGGCGGCCGTCGTGGCCCGCCTGGCCGAGCTGGCCACCAGCGATGAACTACTGGTCGTCTACGGAGCCGACGAGCGTGTCCGGCCCCGGACCAGTGTCCGACTCGTGGCGGAAGGGCTCCGCGATCGGCTGCCCCGGCACATCGTGGTGGCCGTCCCGGTCAATCAGGACGCCACCCAGCTCGGCCGGGACGCCCTTCTGCTGAGCGAGTACGTCGACGACGGCACGCTGGCGATCGCCGTCGCTCCGGCCGCGGCCATGCGCGACATCGCCACCGACCTCTCCCTCTACCTGCAGGCCGATCGAGTCCTGATGGTGTCCTTCGCCCCGGCCACGGGTGCCGAGCTCCACCAGGTCTGACGATGCGTCCGACCGGGGTGACCAATCTGGATGACTGTGGATGAGCCGTTCTGCTACCTGACCACCATGGGGCGGATCTCGGGCCGACACCACACCGTGGAGCTCTGGTTCGCCCGTCGCGGCGGCACTGTCTACCTGCTGTCCGGAGGCGGGGACCGCGCGGACTGGGTCCGCAACCTGAGCCGGCAGCCGCGGGTGACGCTTCGTATCGGCGTCGCGCGATGGGCCGGATACGCGAGGCTCGTCACCGACCCGGACGAGGACCGGTTGGCCCGTGATCTGGTGGCCGGCAAGTACCAGCCCACCTACTCCGGTGATCTGAGCGGGTGGCGTGAGACCGCCCGGCCGGTCGCCATCGATGTCGAGCCGGCCGGCTGACCTTCCTGATCGCAGGCGGCGGCGCGGTCCAGGAGCAGGGTCCGCTCCCGCTCGTTGCGGGTCAGCGACGCCGCCCGCTCGAACTCGGCCCGCGCCTCGGCGTGCCGGCCCAGCTGGGCCAGGAAGTTGCCGCGCGTACTGGGCAGCAGGTGGTACTTCCGGATGGCCGGGAAGGCCATCAGCTGGTCCAGCAGTGCCAGCCCGGTCTCCGGTCCGAATGCCATGGACAGTGCCACCGCGCGGTTCAGCTCGACCACCGGGGACGGCATCGTCCTGGCCAGCTGCTCGTACAGCGAGACGATGCGCTCCCAGTCGGTGTCCTCGAAGCGGCGGGCCCGCGCGTGGCAGGCGGCGATGGCCGCCTGCAGCACGTACGGCCCATGCCGCCCGCCCTGGTCGAGGATGGCTTCGGCCCGTGCCAGCGCGGCCAAGCCGCGGCGGATCAGCAGCTGGTCCCAGCGGGCCCGGTTCTGGTCGGCCAGCAGGATCGGCTCGCCACCCGGCCCGGTGCGGGCGGCGGAGCGGGAGGCCTGGATCTCCATCAGCGCCACCAGGC
>DATEOS010000203.1:0-21952 GCA_035273815.1 Candidatus Limnocylindria bacterium | reverse complement strand
GGCATCGGTCCGGCCTACGTCGACAAGGTCGCGCGACGGGGCATTCGGATGGTCGACCTGGTGGAGACCGATACGTTCCGTGAGCGGCTGCACGTGACGCTCGGCCGCGCCCGTCGCATCGTGGAGGGCTACTTCGGGGCGGGCGGCCCGGAAGACGAGATGCGCGAGCTGATCACCGACGCCCTGGACGAGGCCGGGGTTGCCGAGCGCTACCTGGCCGCGGGTGAGAGGCTGGGTCCGCACATGGTCGATGGCCAGGCGATGGTGGACGCGGCGATGGCCACTGGCGAGCACGTGCTGCTGGAGGGCCAGCTGGGCACCATGCGCGACCTGGACTGGGGCGTCTATCCGTATGTCACCTCGTCGAGCCCGATTCCCGGCGGCGCCAGCCTGGGCGCCGGCCTGCCGGCGGTGGCCATCGACCGGGTGCTCGGAGTGGCCAAGGCCTACACCACCGCCGTAGGTGCCGGACCGCTGCCGACCGAGCTGGACGATGCCGACGGCGAGCTGCTGCGCGAGCGTGGCGTCGAATACGGCACGTCGACCGGCCGTCCGCGGCGCTGCGGCTGGTACGACGCGGTGGCAGTCCACTACAGCGTGCGGCTGGCCGGCTACCAGGCCATCGCGCTGACCAAGCTGGACGTCCTGGACGGCTTCGCGCAGATCCGGATAGGCACCGCCTATCGCGACCCGGCCGATGGCCGGGAGTGGACGACGGTGCCCGCCTCGGCATCGGCCTATGCACGGCTGGAGCCGGTCTACGAGGAGGTCGCCGGATGGCAGACCGATACGACCGCCTGCCGCAGCTGGGACGACCTGCCGGAGGCGGCGCGTGGCTACGTCGAACGGCTGGAGGCGCTGGCCGGCGTGCCGATCACCCACATATCAGTTGGTCCGGAACGTGCCCAGATGATCAGACGTTGATGGTGTGGGCAGGCGCCCACCCTCGCGGCTGCGCCATGCTCGCGCGGGCGCCAACCCACACCTTCGACCTCGTGACGTGGGGTGGTTTGCCTTGAAACTCGGTCTAATAGCTCCGCAAGGGTGGTCGGGTGAGTTCGATGGGTGGGAGCCCAGCCTGGCCTGGCGGCGGACGGTGGCGGTGGCGCAGCGCGCCGAGGCGCTGGGATTCGAGTCAGTGTGGTTGTTCGACCATTTCCACACCGTGCCGAAGCCGACCGACGAGATCACCTTCGAATCATTCACGTCGCTGAGCGCGTTGGCGGCGCTGACCGAGCGGGTCCGGGTGGGGCAGATCGTCATCTGCAACGGGTTCCGCAACCCGGCGCTCACCGCCAAGATGGCCGGCACCTTGGACACCATCAGCGATGGTCGCTTCGACCTGGGCATCGGTGCCGGCTGGAAGCGAGACGAGTGGCTGGCTTACGGGTACGGCTTCCCGGAGACCCGGGTCCGACTGGAGATGCTGCGCGACGGGCTGGAGGTGATCACCCGCATGCTGGCGCCCGGCGGCGGGCACGCGACCTTCGAGGGCGAGCACGCGACCGTGCGAGACGCCATCAACCTTCCCAGGCGAATGGATGAACCGCGCATCCCGATCATGGTCGGCGGCAATGGCCCCAACGTCACCTGGCGGCTGGCGGCGCGTTTCGCGGACGAGCTGAACGTCGACGGGCTGTCGGCGGCCGACCTGCGCGAGGCGCTGCCCGTGATCCGATCCCGCTGCGAGGAGATCGGGCGCGAGCCGGACAGCCTGAGGGTGAGCCTCCATGCGTGGTGGGGCGAGCCGGCCTGGTCCACGGCCGGAGACCGGCGCAGCGCCTACCTGGCCGAGCTGGCGGAGCTCGGCCTGAGCCGGGTGATTGGCCTGCTGCAGGCGAGCGCGGATTCGGACGAGCCGCTGCTGGCCCTGGCCGAGGACGCGCGGGCCGCCGGCGTTTCTCTCGACGCCTGACACCGAGCGGCCTGCGACGGTGCGGCGCGGGGTCGCGGCCGTCATCGCCATCCTGGTCGCCGGACTGGCAGGGTGCGGCGCGACGAGCGACGGATCTGTGGGCACGGTTTTCGAGGGTGATGGCTTTCGAGCCCGCGTGCCCGCCGGCTGGGACGCCCAGGCCACCGATCCACACGCCTGGCGGGGTGGTCAGACGATCGGCATCATCTCGAACCAGGATCTGGACCCGCAGTGCGACGGCCCTGGCGTCACGAACTGCCGCTTACCCGTCGAAGCGCTGGATGACGGCTCGCAGCTGGTCTGGTGGGTCACCACGACCTGCGCGGGCGCGGCCTGCGAGCTGCCGGATGGTGAGCAGCTCCTCATCGGCGGCCGCGAGGCGCGCCGGATTCAGCGTACCGGCCTGTGCGATGGCCTGGGCGCGACGTCCGAGTCTGCCTACGTGGTGACCGTCAGCCCGCAGCGACTGGATGCCATCGTCGCCTGTGACAACGACGCGCCGGCATCGGTCCAGGCGGAGCTGCAGTCGCTGATCGACAGCGTGGACTGGCGCACTCCGTAGCCGCCCAGGGCGGAGGCGGCCGCTATACTCCGGCGAAACTTGCAGGACGGCCGGTGGTGCACCCGATCCGCGCAGTCTCCCTCGCCCGCATTCGATCTGGCCCGCGACGGCCCGCGCCGGTTGCGGGCGTTTTCGTACCCGAGCCCTTGGCCCCGTGATCGAGCAGCCGACCTTCGCGCCCGCCACCGATCGGCTGCGTCGCGCGTACGGCTTCGATGAGGTGGCGCTGGTCCCCGGCGCCGTGACCCTCGATCCGGCTGAGGTCGACCTCACGGTCGAGATCGGCGGGCACCGCCTGGAGATCCCGTTTCTGGCAGCGGCCATGGACGCCGTGGCGGACGTCGACTTCGCGGTACGCATGAGCCGCCATGGCGGCGTGGCCTTCATCAACCTGGAGGGGCTCTACACCCGCTACCAGGATCCGACCCCGATCATCGAGCGGGTTGCCGGCGCGGAGACCGGCCGCGCGGCCGCCCATCTGCTGGCCGAGGCCTACGGCGCGCCCGTCCGCGCCGAGCTGATCACCGCCCTCATCACCCGCATCAAGGCGCAGGGTGCCCTCGCGGCAGTGGCCACCACCCCCGCCGCGGCCTGGGACCACGCCGAGATCGCGGCGGCCGCCGGCGCGGACCTGTTCCTGGTGCAGTCGCAGGTCAGCAGCGCCCGTCACATCTCGACCTCCGGCCGGGTCCTGTCGCTCAGCGACCTGACGGGGGCGCTGCGCCTGCCGGTCCTGGTCGGCAATACGGTGAGCGGCGACGCGGCCTACCAGCTGATGCAGCAGGGGGCGGCCGCCATCCTGGTCGGCGTCGGCCCTGGTGCGGCATGCACCACGCGCGAGGTGCTGGGCATCGGCGTTCCGCAGGTCAGCGCCACGCTGGAGGTGGCGGCGGCTCGCGATCGATACCGCAGCGACACCGGTCGCCACGTTCCGGTCGTCACCGATGGCGGCATGAAGAGCGGCGGCGACATCGCCAAGGCCATCGCCTCAGGAGCCGATGCGGTGATGCTCGGCTCGCCGTTCGCCGCTGCCCTGGAGGCGCCGGGCCGTGGCTTCAACTGGGGCATGGCCGCCCCCTCGCCGACCTTGCCGCGCGGCACGCGGATCACCATCGGGGAGCGGGTGCCGTTGGAGCAGATCCTGTTCGGCCCGGCGACCACGACGCACGGCACGCAGAACCTGGTGGGCGCCCTGCGCCAGTCGATGGCTGCCCTGGGGGCGCGGACGATCGACGAGATGCATCGGGTGGAGATGGTGATCGCGCCGTCGATCGTGTCCGAGGGCAAGTCCTGGCAGCTCTCCGGACGGGAGTAGCGCTGCCGGAGAAATGCCGGATCCGGTCCTCAGCACTCGGGCGCTGAATCGCGCCCTGCTTGCCCGCCAATACCTTCTCACTCCGTCCAACCAGTCCGTTGAACGCGTCCTGGAGGCGGTTGGCGGCCTGCAGACGCAGTACGCGCCATCGGGATACATCGGCCTCTGGTCGCGCATGCAGGGCTTCGAACGCGCGCAGCTGACCCGGGCGCTGGAGTCGCGGCGCGTGATCCAGGGAACGCTCATGCGCGCCACCATCCACATGGTCTCGGCCGCCGACTACTGGCCGATGGCGGCCGCTGTGCGTGCGGCGCGGCGCGAGTGGTGGCTGCGCGCGGCGCGGTCGCAGATCAAGAGCGTGGATCCGGACGGGATCGCGGGGGCGATCCGCGACGAGCTGGCCAACGGACCGCTCCGCCGGAAGGAGCTCAGCGCCCGGCTGCAAGCGCGCGGCTACGACGGGCCGCAGTCGGGGATCAACATCCTGGCCGACATCGTGCGCGTGCCGCCCTCCGGGACGTGGGAGCAGCGGCGCGCCGACCTGTATGGCCTGGCCGCTGACTGGCTACCGCCGCCCAGGCGGCTGACGGAGCGCGACGGAGTGGAGCTGCTGATTCGCCGCTACCTTGGCGGCTTCGGTCCCGCCGCCCTGGCCGATGTCGCCAACTGGATGGGCCTCAACATCGGCGCCGTGAGGGAGGTGGCCGCCGCCGTGGAGCTGCGCTCCTTCCGCGACGAGGGTGGCCGGATACTGGTCGACCTGCCCGAGGCGCCTCTGCCCGATCCGGACACTCCCGTGCCTGCGCGCTTCCTGCCCGTGTGGGACGCGACCCTGCTGGTCCACGCCCGACGGACCCAGATCCTGCCCGAGGACTTCCGGTCGCGCGTCTTCAACACCAGGACGCCGCACTCGGTCAACACCTTCCTGCTCGACGGACAGGTGGCGGGGATATGGCGCCACGAGGAGGGCGCCATCAGCCTCGACCCTTTCCGGACGCTGACTCGTGCCGAGCGCGCTGCCGTCGACGATGCGGCCCCGAGGCTCGAGGCCTTCCACGCCTCGGCGTAGCATGACGACCATGGATAAGGCAGACGTTCAGGCGTGGCTCAACCGCTATGTCGAAGCGTGGCGGACGAACGATCGCGAGCACGTCGAGTCGCTCTTCAGCGAGGACGCCACGTATCGATACCATCCGTATGGCGACGACAGCCACGCCAGCAACGGTCGTGACGCGATCGTCGCAGCCTGGCTGGAAGACGCGGATCCGCCGGACAGCTGGGAGGCGAGCTACGCGCCCTTCGCGGTCGATGGCGACCGCGCGGTGGCGGTGGGCACCAGCCACTACTTCGCGTCGGACAAGGGACCGGCCCGGACCTTCCACAACGTATTCCTGCTGCGATTCGCCGCCGACGGGCGGTGCACCGAGTTCACCGAGTACTACATGCGCGAGACCTGACGCGGCGTGGCCATGGAGATCTGGCGCGAGGTCGCCGATCGCGTCTTCGTGCGCCGGTATGCGACCTGGGGCGACGAGCCGTTCGATCAGAACATCGGCGCCGTCGTCGGTCGCGTCGGCCTGGTCGTGATCGACACGCGCGCATCCCATCGGTTGGCCGATGCGCTGCGGGCCGAGATCGCGGAGCTGAGCCCCATGCCGATCGCAGCGGTCGTGAACACGCATCACCACTGGGACCACACCTTCGGCAACGCTCGCTTCCTGGCGTCACCGATCTGGGGCCACGTCCGGTGCGCCGAACGCGTGCGGGACGACGGCGACGCCATGCGCTCGCGCGTCGTTGCCCAGGCGCCCGAGTACGCGGATGAGCTGAGCGAGGTGGCGCTCACGCCGCCTGATCGGACCTTCTCCGACGTCGCAACCGTCGAGCTTGGCGATCGCGAGCTGCAGCTGTCCTACCTCGGTCGCGGGCACACCGACAACGACATCGTGATCGAGGTGCCCGACTGCGGCGTGCTGTTCGCCGGCGACCTGCTCGAGAACGATGCGGCTCCCAGCTACGGCGATGCCTTTCCCCGTGCCTGGGCGACCACGGTGAGCGAGCGGCTCCTACCGCTCGTGAGGAACGCGGTCGTCCCCGGTCATGGAGGCGTGGGCGATCGAGCGTTCGTTGCCGCTCAGGCGGCGGACCTGGCCGCGATGGCCGAGCTTGGCGCGCGGCTGGCCGCCGGCGAGCTGGATGAGGAGGATGCCGTTGGCCGAGCTCCGTTCCCGGCCGCGACGGCGCGCACGGCACTCAGCCGCTCCCTGCTGGAAACGGCTGGCGAAAGCTAGCCCAGCGGCCAGACCACCTCCGTCCGGAGCTGCGACGGGTCGCTGACCTCTGAGGGATCGTCGATGTAGGACTCCCACGGTCCCGAACCCTCATCCCGACCCTGCGCGTGGATCCAGTCGTGCAGCCCGTCATATGCGGCGCTGAGGGAGTCGTAGGGGCCTCGGTGCACCAGGACCGCGGCCTCGCCGCCGGGCAGCTCCGAGCTCCCCATCTCGCCCGGCTCGCATTCCGCCAGCGGCCGCAGGTTCGAGGCCGGCATCGCCAGCGGGATCCCAATCTCGACGTCGACCTGGTCAGGCCCGAATTGGTGGTACCGCCCAAACGGAGCCCCCGCAGGCGTTCCACCAGTGTTGGCAACGTGGTCCGCAACATTCGGGAGGTGAGTGTCGAAGAGCTCGGAGAGATCCAGCTCGCTCATTGGCTGCTGGATGCGGACCGCGATGGTCGGTTGGGGTGTGAGCTCGACGATACGGACTTCGGGTGTGCCTGGCTGATCGCTCATGGCATCAGCGTACGCGAACCGCGCCACGTCAGAATGAGCGGGATGAGGGATCTCGAAGTCGCGCTGGCCGCAGCTGCCGCGGGAGCAGCGGTCGTGCGCGATCGTTTCGGGTTGGCGACGCGCCAGGTCGACAAGGGGTTGCTCGATTTCGCCACGGATGCGGATATCGATGCCGAGCGGGCGATCTGCGACGTGTTGCAGGCGGAGCGGCCGAAGGATGCTTTGCTCGGGGAGGAGTCGGGTCGGACCGCCGGCGCCGACAACGGGCGCGTCTGGCTTGTCGATCCGCTGTGCGGTACCACGAATTACGCGGCCAACGTCCCGCTCGTCGCGGTCAACGTGGCACTCTCGGTCGACGGCCGCGGATCAGCCGCTGTGGCGGTTGACCCCTTCCGCGACGAAGTGTTCTGGGCCGATGGCGCCGAGGCCGGCCTTCGCGCGGCTGGCAAGTACGCGCCGATCGCCCCGCGCGCCGAATACGGTCTCGTGGACCTGAATCTGGACAGGCCCTACCCCTCGGCGCCGGCATTCACGGCGCTGGGCCTCATGGGCGACCGCGAGTTCCGCGCCGCTTTCGCCCCGCGCGTCCTGTCGACCACGCTCGCGCTCACCTGGGTGGCGGCCGGACGACGCGCGGCGTACGTCAGCGACGGATTCCTCGCCGAGAACGTGCACTTTGCCGCGGGCGTGGCGATCTGCCGGGCAGCCGGCTGTGTCGTGACGGACCTGCGCGGCGGCGAGCTCCCGCCGGATGGCGCGGGCTTCGGGCTGATCGCGGCAGCCGATGACGCAACCCATCGCGCGCTGCTCGAGGCCGTGACGCATCTTTCGGGCTGACCCGCGTCGGGAGAGCCGGCGTCGGGAGGGCCGGCGCCGGTACCATGCAACCCAGCAGGCACAGCCGAGGAGCGATTGACCGAGAGCGCTGAGGAGCACCCACCGGCCCGGTCGAACGGGCGGCAGCGGGGGCGAACGGTCCATGGCGAGGCCGCCAATGCGGGCCACCGGGTCCTGGCTCCCGACGATGCCGAGGTGGAAGCCTATCTCGAACAGGCGCTGCACGCGCCGCCGCCGGAACGCCTGGAGGCTCAGCCCGCGGAGCCGGATACGGTCGTCATCCTCGACTTCGGCAGCCAGTTCGCCCAGCTCATCGCCCGCCGCATCCGTGAGCTGAACGTCTATTCCGAGCTCCTTCCCCACGACACGCCGTGGGATGAGATCGAGCGACGGCATCCGAAAGCCATCATCCTGTCGGGCGGCCCCGCTTCGGTCTACGACGCCGATGCGCCGCGGCCCGATCCGGCGGTCTGGTCCGGGCGCATCCCGGTGCTGGGCATCTGCTACGGGCTGCAGCTGATGGCGCACGAGCTGGGCGGCGAGGTCGTGCCCAGTGCCAAGCGCGAGTACGGGCCGGCATCGGTCCAGATCACCTCCGAGGACGGCCTGTTTCGCGGCATCGACCGCGATCAGCCGGTCTGGATGAGCCACGGCGACACCATCCTGCGCCCGCCCGAAGGATTCGTGCCCACCGCTCAGAGCGACTCCTCCGCCTTCGCCGGACTGGCCGATACGGAGCGCGGGCTGTACGGCATCCAGTTCCACCCCGAGGTCGCCCACACGCCGCGCGGCAGGGAGATCCTGCGCAACTTCGTGGTCGACATCGCGGGCGCCGCGCCAACCTGGACGCCGGCCTCCTTCGCCGAGACCACGGTGGCCGACATTGCGCGGCGCATCGGAGCGGGACGGGCCATCTGCGCGCTCTCCGGTGGAGTGGACTCGGCGGTGGCTGCGGCGCTGGTGCATCGGGCCATCGGTGACCAGCTGACCTGCATCTATGTCGACCACGGGCTTATGCGCAAGCGCGAGTCCGAGCTGTTGCGCACCACCTTCGCCGAGCACCTGGGCATGAAGCTGGTCATGGTTGACGCCCGGGACCGTTTCCTCCGACGCCTGGCTGGGGTGGAGGACCCGGAGCAGAAGCGACGCATCATCGGCGACGAGTTCATCCGCGTGTTCGAGGAGGAGGCGCAGCGCCTGGGCGAGATCGACTTCCTGGTGCAGGGCACCCTCTATCCCGATGTCATCGAGTCGACCACCGCCGAGACCAAGGCGGCGGCCAAGATCAAGACGCACCACAACGTCGGCGGCCTGCCGGCCGACCTGCGCTTCAGCCTGGTGGAACCGCTGCGCTACCTGTTCAAGGACGAGGTACGGCGCGTGGGCAGCGAGCTGGGCCTGCCGGAGGCAATGGTCCTGCGCCAGCCGTTTCCTGGGCCGGGCCTGGCCATCCGGATCATCGGGGAGGTCACCGCCGAGCGGCTGGACACGCTGCGCGAAGCGGACTGGATCGTGATCGACGAGATCAAGTCCGCAGGGCTGTATCGATCCCTGTGGCAGTCGTTCGCGATCCTCACCCCGGTGCGCAGCGTTGGGGTGATGGGCGATTTCAGGACCTACGCCAACGTGGTGGCCATCCGCGCCGTGACCTCGGACGACGGAATGACCGCCGACTGGGCGCGCCTGCCGTACGAGATCCTGGCGCGCATCTCGTCGCGGATCGTGAACGAGGTGCCCGGCGTGAACCGGGTGGTCTACGACATCAGCTCCAAGCCCCCGGCCACCATCGAGTGGGAGTGACCCGCTGAATCGCCCACGGGGATTACCCTGGAGGCGACGGCGGGAGAACCAGGGGGTCGCCGCGCTGGCGGACTTGCCGTCTACTCCTGGCGCAGGAAGCTGAGCACAGCCAGAACGCGACGGTGATCGGAACCGGCCGGCTCCAGCCCCAGCTTCGAGAAGATGCGCGTCACGTGGCCCTCGACCGTCTTGCCGTCGAGCACGAGCCGCTCCGCGATGCCGGCGTTCGAGAGGCCCTCAGCCATCAGGCCCAGGATCTCGCGTTCGCGGGGCGTCAGCTCGTCGAGCGGGGTGTGGGCTCGGGGCCTGCCCAGCAGGCGCGCCACCACCTCCGCGTCGATCACCGAGCCGCCCGCCGCTACGCGGCGTACCGCATCGGCCAGGTCGTCGATGCGGGTGACACGATCCTTGAGCAGGTACCCCACGCCGGCGGCGTTGTCGCGCAGGAGCTCCACGGCATAGCGGGTCTCGATGTACTGGGACAGCACCAGCACCGCGGTCGCCGGGTGCTCGACGCGAATGCGCTGCGCGGCCTCCAGCCCTTCGGTGGTGTTGGTGGGCGGCATCCGGACGTCGATCACGGCCACGTCCGGCTGGTGGCTGCGCACGAGGTCCAGCAGGCCGTCGACCTCCGATGCCTGCCCAACCACCGCGAAGCCGGCGGCGGCCAGCGATGCTGCCAGCGCCTCGCGCAGGAGGACGGCGTCATCGGCCAGCACGATGCGCAGTTGCTGGCCGGCGGCGGTGTTCACCGGGATCGCCCGCTGAGCGGAATGAAGGCAGTGACGACGGTGCCCTCACCCGACGTGCTCTCGATGGCGAGGCTGCCGCCGACCGCCGCGACGCGGTCGACCAGGCCCTGCAAACCGGTGCCGGCGCTGGCATCGGCGCCGCCCTGTCCATCGTCGGCGATCGAGATCACCAAGCGTCCGTCCTGCACGTGCGCGACAACGGTGACCGATGTTGCCCGTGCGTGGCGCGCCGCATTGGTGAGCGCTTCCGCAATCACGAAATAGGCTGCCGCCTCGACCTCGGACGCGAGCCGTTCTTCGAGGACGGATACGCGAACCGGCACCGGTGCTCGTTCGGCCAGCACCTCCACGGCGGCAGCCAGGCCGCGCTCGGTCAGGATGGTGGGGTGCAGGCCGCGGGCGAGGTCCCGCACCTCGTGGATGGCCTGCAGCAGCTCCGCGGTGGTGGCGTCGATGACCTCGTCCGCGCCGGCGGACGTGCCGCGCGCCTGGTCCAGCCGCATGGCCAGCGCGACCAGGCGTTGCTGCGCCCCGTCATGCAGGTCGCGCTCGATCCGCCGCCGCTCCGCGTCGCCCGCCTCGACGATCCGCGCTCGTGAGGCACGCACCTCTTCCAGCTGCGCACGAACCTGGGCTGCCAGCCGCTCATTCTCGAGCGCCATGCCTGCCACCGACCCCACGGCGGCGACACGACCCGGATCCTCGATCTCGATGGCCGGGTCGTAGAGCAACACGGCGAGGAGCTCTCCGTCGCGCTCCAACGGCGCCACCCCGCGACGTTCGTCGCCCGCAGCCGGAAGGTCGATGGTCCGGCCGTCCGGATCGACGTAGCCCTCGCCATCCGCCGCGGGGAAGGCCAGCGCCAGGGTCGGGTCCCGCGCGGCCCGCGCCAGCGCATCCCGCAGACCGCCCAGCGGTACCCCGCGGCCCAGCTGAACAGCCAGGTCCGCAATCCCGCCGCGGGAGAGACGCGCCGCGAGCAGGCCGGCCAGGAAGCCCGCCGGGATGGCGGCGTGGATGAATGCCAACGGCGAGGTGCTGATCACCACCCCCACGGACTCCCACGCATCCTGGTTGATGGCCAGCACGAAGCTGCTGGCGGCCAGACCCAGCTCCAGCGGCGCGACGATCGCGACCGGCAGCAGGGTCCGTCGCAGCACCGGGCTGGCTCGATGCCAGTGACGCCAGATGCCGTAGATCACGGCCAGCGCGAGCCCCGCCATCGCCGCGCCCAGCCCAGGGCCGAGCGCATAGGCGAGCTCCTCGTTCGGCCAGAACAAGAACGGGTTGGCCTGGCAGCGCGGGAAGCAGGTGGCGGCACGTGGATCCCAGACGACCAACCAGGCGACGCGGGCGGCGGCGAAGGCCGAATAGGCCGTGATCACGACGATGCGGTCGTACCGGCTCGGCAGTCGACCGCTCGGGAAGGCGAGCACCAGGTGGGCGAAGATCACGGTGGCCAGGCCGATGGTGGCCTGCCATACGACCCACGTCAGTGGGGTATTGACGACCCACAGCACCCCGAGAGCCGCGACCGCGCGCGACGTCAGGATCAGCTTCCACATCGGTGCGGCCGGCGCCCGGTGGTAGCTCGCCAGCATCGCCGCCACCCACAGCAACTCCCCGGCGAAGATGGCCGTGGCGAAGAGTGGGCTGAGCGGCTCGCGCAACGGATACGCGTAGATGAACGGCGCGTAGGCTGTGATCGCCGCCAGCGCGATGCCGAGGGCGGTGAGCAGGGCCAGGTCGCCCCGCCGTGGCCCGATGTCCAGCCTAGGCAGGGACTTCGTCGCGCCGGCCACTGCCGCCGATCGCTCCCACTCCCCAACCGATGGCCGCCGCGGCCACGGCGGCTCCCAGCAACAACGTCGGGCTCCACCCGAGGCGGCTGGTCGCCACCACCACCAGCCCCAGCGCCAGCACCATCGCCGCGCCGGCCACCGCTCCGGCCACCCGGGTGTGCAGCGCGGACGGCGTTCGCAGCAGCGCCAGGTCGATGGCCAGGCCAACGGCCGGGCCGACCACCAGGAAGCGCCACGCCTCCACCGGCAGCACGATCAGGAACACGGCCACACTGAGGAGCAGGGTGAAGGATCCGAGGGCCCAGCCGGCCTGGATGACGGCCACCACCACCATGGCCATCAGTGCGGCCGAGAGCAGCATGGCCGCGGACCCCAGGTCCTCGCGGGCGAGGAAGCCTGCCTCCGCCGGTCCCGGCTGCGATCGGCTGAACACGATGCGATCGTCCGGCCCCCAGGCGCCGGTCCATGCCTCGTCGGCCGTGACGGCGCTCCGAGTCAGGTTCCGTGGCTCGCCGCCCGCGACGGCCACCGACCAGATCTCGCCCGGGCCGCCATCGCCGATGCGCTCGGTGTAGACGATCCGCGATCCATCGGGCGACCAGCTTGGGGACAGGGCGCCAACATTCGGCTCGGAGCTCGTCAGGCGACGGACGTCACTGCCGTCGGCAGCCATCACGTAGATATCCATCACACCGGATCGATCCGAGTTGAAGGCGATCAGGGTGCCGTCCGGTGACCACGAGGCTCCCCAGTCTTCGCCCGGGCTGTCGGTCAGTCGCCGTTCGTCCCCCGTCGCGAGATCCAGCAGGTAGAGCTCCGTATTGCCATCGCGGGTCGAGTCGAACAGGACCGCTGCGCCGTCCGGGGAATAGACCGGCGCGCGATCATCGGCCGAGCTGTTGCTAAGGCGCCGCGGCGCGCCGCCCGAACCATTCGCCGCCGCCTGCCACAGGTCGGCGTTGGCGAGCGGCACGGTCAGCGGTCCGACCGCCGCTCCGCCGCCCGGTCCGGCGCCTGGTCCGGGCCCGATGGGTCCGGCGTTCGCCCACGGCCCCCCGACCTCCTCCTGGGTGTAGGCGACGCGGGCGCCGTCAGGCGAGACCTTCGGAATCCACTGCATACCCTCGCCACCGACCAGCAAATGGGGATTCGAGCCGTCAGCGCTGACGGCCCAGATGTCGGAATCGGAGCGGGTCTCGTCCATCTCCGGGATGTGAAAGCGCGAGTACACGATCATTGCGCCATCCGGCGTCCAGCTGGCGTAGCCGTAGCCGATGGTCGGGTCACTGGTCTCCACCAGCCGGGTCTGGCGCGACCCGTCGGACTCCATCACCCACAGCTCGCCCGGCGCATAGACCGGCGCGTCCGCCTCCTCGAACCAGGAGTTGAGCACCGGGTGGAATCGGGTCGAGACACCGATCAGGCCAACGACCAGGCCCGCCGAGAGGAGCATCGCCAGCCGCGGGACCTGTCCACGATCCAGCAGGCGCGCTGCCCGGAGCGGCGTGATCGCGATGAGGATCAGCGCCACGCCGATCGCCGTCCTGGTCGGGGCGAGGTTCTCCTCGATCCCCGGCGCGATGCCGATCCCTTCGCGCCAGCCCAGCTCGGTCACCAGGGTGATGACGGCCAGCGCGGCGCCGACTCCCAGCAGGCCGTAGCCGGGCGGGTACGTCGCGCGCCAGCCGCGACCGGCACGCAGCGCGCGGATGAGGCGGACGGCGGAGTATCCGCAGAGCGTCACCAGGCCCAGGTAGACGGGCCAGTGGTAGACCGATGCGAACGGGTGGTCGGCGACACCCTGCTCGAGCGCCCATAGCACCAGCACCAGCCCGGCCGTCAGCCAGATGCCGAAGCCCAGGGCGATCCACGCCATGGCGTGACCGCCGGCCGGCGATGGCCATGGAGTCTCGGCGGGGGCAGGGCTCGGGGCTGTGGACATGAGCGGCATAGTCCCACCGCGTGGGCGGCCCGACTAGGGGGAGAACCCTTGGCAGACGACGGCGCAATCGCGGGTCTGCCCGCTCGTCTGCCGGCGCCAGAGGCTGGATCCTGCCGGCATGGAACTGAGCACGAGAGCCACCACGATGTACGCCACTATCAACCCTCGTACGCCCTCGCTGGCCGCGGACACGCCCGCCACGGTGGGCCACCTGCATGGCGCGCTGCTGACCACCGCTGCGGTGATCATTGGCGGCTTCCTGATCGCCATGGTTCTGGTCGTGTCGGTGCTGCTGGCGAGTCCGCTGCCGGCAGCGGACGGTGCGGCGCCGGTGCCGCAGGTGATGCCGCAGCCTTCCGTGGCCGCCGGGTTGGATCGCTAGACCGGCACGCCGGCTACGATCCGCGTGACCTCGTCGCCGACGCGGATCGTTCCGCCCTCGATCACGCGCACGTTCACGCCACGCAGGCGCCGTTCGCGCCAGTGCCGCCAGTTGACCCAGCGCAGCGCGTCCTGGCCGAACCGCTCGCTGAACTTGCTGCAGCCGGTGTGCGGCGACGCGGTCACCTCCAGCACGGCCTGGCCGATGCGGACTCGACTTCCCGGCGGCAGGTTGTCGTAGCCGATGTCGAAGTCGACCAGCAGGTTGTCGCCCGCCTCGTGCAGCGGCTGACGATCCGCAGCCACCAGCTCGGCGACGGTGGCGTTCATGAGCGTGACCTGCGCCTCGCGGTCCGGGTCCTTGGCCGCGTTCCAGCGGTCGCCCACCAGTCCGGCCTCCACGCTGAGATCCGCCTCTTCGGGCGTCTCGTGCACGCCCGGCTCCACGCGACGGCAGACGAGCCGCAGCGTGCCGCGTTCGCGCGGCGGGGCAGGCACGGCCGCCCACAGCGATTCCAGCTCGTCGAAGGTCCGCATCGCCGCTGATTCTATGCGCCCCGGAGGGACGCGCAGCACTCGCTGTCTCATATGGGTACGATGCGCGCGCCAATGTCCACCTGGTTCGACAAGCTGCTGGAGGAGCTGCAACGCCGCCAGGCGGAGCAGGACGCGCGCCGCGAGGGACGCCCGTTGCCGCCCCGGCCGGCTCGATCGAGCCGCGGCGATGGCAACGGTGCACCACCACCGGACGACGACGGGACGGTCCGCTTCCCGCGACGGCCCGGCGGTCGCCCGGTGCGCCGCTGGGTGATCATCGGCGGCCTGGTCCTGGTGGCGTTCTTCCTGTTGGGGTTCCTGGGCTCCCTGGTCAACCTCGTCACCGACCTGTGGTGGTACGGGGCGCTGGGCCGGACCTCCATCCTCACCACCCGCCTGTGGTCGCAGGTCGGCCTGTTCATCGTTGGGTTCCTGGCCTTCGCGGTGCCGGCAGTGGCCAGCATCTGGGTGGCACGGCGCATCGCGCCACAGGTGCCCATTCGCCGCATTGGCCAGTTCGAGGTCCCTGACGCCTCGCGCGCGATCACCTGGGCCCTGCTGGGCGTCGCCGGACTGCTGTCACTGGTGTCGGCGGGCGCCTGGAGCGGCAGCTGGCAGACGATCCTGCTCTTCGCCAATGGCGGCGACTTCGGCAGTACCGACCCGAACTTCGGCCGCGACATCGGCTTCTACGTCTTTGACCTGCCCTTCTGGCGCTTCCTGCAGGGCTGGGCCACCATCAGCCTGATCGCCATCCTGCTGCTCAGCCTGGGCGCTTACGCCGCGGGAGCGCTGCGCTGGCAGTTCCGCCTGACCGCGCCCGTGCGCGCCCACTTGTCGATCCTGGGCGCGCTGTTGCTGGTCAGCGTCGCGGCCGGCTACCAGCTGGACATCCCCGAGCTGAGCTACTCGACCAGCGGCTACGAGTCGATCCAGGCGGCGACGTACACCGATATGAACGCCCAGCTGCCCGCGTACCAGATCCTGACCTTCGTGGCACTGGCGGCAGCGGCGCTGCTGCTGCTGAACATCTGGTTCCGCACGTTGTGGGCGCTGGCCCTGGCCGGCGGCGCCTGGTTCGTGCTCTCCATCCTGGTCGGCGGGCTGTACCCGTCGTTCGTGCAGAACTTCCAGGTCAACCCGAACGAGCTGAACGTCGAGCGGCCGTACATCGCCGCCCACATCGGCTCCACCCGCGCCGCGTTCGACCTGGACTCCATCGAGCTGCGTGACTTCAGTGGCGAGCAGGACCTGTCGGAGGCGGTCTTCAGCGAGGACGCCGCTACCATCGACAACCTGCGCCTGTGGGACTACCGGCCGCTACTGACCACCATCGGCCAGGACCAGATCCTGCGTCGCTACTACGACTTCCTGGATGTCGACATCGACCGCTACGAGGTTGGTGGCGAGACCCGGCAGCTGATGCTCAGCGCGCGCGAGCTTGACGTGGAGCAGCTGGCCTCCCAGGCGCGCACCTGGACCAACGAGCGGCTGGTCTACACCCACGGCTTCGGCATCGTCGCCGTGCCGGTCGACGGGGTTTCGTCGCAGGGCCAGCCGGACTACCTGGTCAGCGGTATCGGCACCGAGCGGCAGCTGGCGATTGGCGAGCCGCGCATCTACTTCGGCGAGGCAACCGACACCCATGTCGTCACCGGCACCGGAACCGCGGAATTCGACTTCCCACTGAGCGAATCGTCGGAGGCCGGCGCCACCACCACCTGGCAGGGCAGCACCGGCGTCGGCGTCGGCAACTTCTTCGCCCGCCTTATGTTCGCGTTTCGCTTCGGCGACCTGAACCTACTGATCAGCAACCAGCTGACCGATGACTCGCAGATCCTCTTCCGTCGGGCGGTGCAGGAGCGGATCCCGGAGCTCGCCCCGTTCCTGACATACGACCATGACCCGTACATCGTCAGCGCCGACGGGCGGCTGCTGTGGGTGTGGGATGCGTACACCCTGACCAACCGCTATCCCAATGCCCAGCCGCTCGACGAGGCCAGTCCGTTCCCCGGCGCCAACTACGTGCGCAACAGCGTCAAGGTGGTGATGGACGCCTACGACGGCACGGTGCGGTTCTTCGCGGCGGAGCCGGACGAGCCAATCCTGCAGGCCTGGTCGCGGATCTTCCCGGGGCTGTTCGAGCCGATCTCGGCCATGCCGGCCGAGCTGCAGGCGCACCTGCGCTTCCCGGAGGATCTGTTCATCGCCCAGAACCAGTCCTACCGCCTCTATCACCTGCCTGCCACGGCCGACGGCGCCACCAACTTCTACAACCAGGAGGACCGCTGGGCGATCCCCGATGACGTCGTGGCCGGCGGCGGCCAGCCGATGGAGCCGTACTACGTGATCATGCGGCTCCCCGGCGAGGACTCGGCCGAGTTCGTGCTGATCCAGCCGCTCGTCCCCGAGCAGCGACCGAACATGATCGCCTGGACCGCGGCGCGCATGGATCCGGGCGTCTACGGGCAGCGCATCGCCTTCCACTTCCCGAACGACACCTCAACCGACGGACCGGCCCTGGTCGAGTCGCGCATCGACCAGGACGACGCCATCAGCACCCAGTTCAGCCTCTGGGATCGGTCAGGCTCATCGGTGATCCGCGGCAATCTGCTGGTGCTGCCACTGGGCGAGGACGGGCTGCTCTACGTGGAGCCGATCTTCCTGCAGGCCTCCGGCGCTCCGTTCCCGCAGTTCGTGCGGGTGATCATGGTCTCCAAGGATCGGGTCGCGTTTGCCGAGAACGTGCCCGACGCCATCGAGCAGGTGCTGGGCGCCGCCCTTCCGCCGCCGCCGGATGGCGGAGGAGGCCTGCCGGAGGACGTGGCCGGCCTGGTGGCGGAGGCGCAGCGGCTGTATGACGAGGCGCAGGCTGCGCTGGCGGCCGGCGACCTGGGCACCTACCAGGACAAGCTGAACGAGCTGGCGCCGGTCCTCGAGCGGCTGGCGGAGCTGACTGGCGCCTCGCCCCAGCCGTCGCCGTCCGCATCGCCCTAGCGGGTGGAGATCCTGGTCCTTGGCGCCGGTGCTCGGCAGCACGCCCTTGCCTGGCGTCTCGCCCGCGACGAGGGGGTCCGGCGGGTCCGGATCGCACCCGGCAACGCCGGCACGGCGGCCGTGGCCGAGGCCGTAGACGACCTCGACCTTCTCGATCCGGTCGCGGTCGCCCGCCACGCGGCGCGCGAGCGCTATGACCTGGTCGTGATCGGCCCCGAGGGCCCTCTGGCGGCAGGCGTGGCCGACGCGCTGATGACCGCATCGGTGCCCGTCTTTGGCCCGAGCCGCGCGGCCGCCCGGCTGGAGACATCAAAGACCTACGCAAAGGAAGTCATGCGGCGCGCCGGTGTGGCCACCGCCGCCAGCGCCACCTTCCGTGACCCTGACGCCGCATTTGTCTACGCGCGCCGCCAAGCTCGCCCGCCGGTGGTCAAGGCCGACGGGCTTGCCGACGGGAAGGGCGTGGTGGTGCCGGACACGCCGGAGGAGGCGGAAGAAGCGATTCGCGCTCGGCTTGCCGGGCCGGGAGCCGAAGGCGGTGTGATCCTGGAGGAGCGCCTGGAAGGGCAGGAGGTATCGGCCTTTGCTCTGATCAGTGGCGAGGCCGTCGTCCCGCTGGCGGCGGCGTGCGACTACAAGCGGCTTGGGGACGGCGATATCGGTCCGAACACGGGAGGGATGGGCGCCTACAGCCCGGTGCCGTGGTTCGGCCCCGCAGCCATGGAAGCGGCGGTGGCCGAGGTGTTCGAGCCGGTGGCCTGGCGGATGTCCCGCGACGGAGCCCCATACCGCGGCCTGCTGTACGCCGGCTTGATGCTGACCGCCACCGGACCCATGGTGCTGGAGTTCAACGTACGGTTCGGCGACCCGGAGGCGCAGGTCGTGCTGCCGCTCCTCGACGGCGAGCTGGCGAATGCCCTCCTCGGCGTGGCGCGCGGTGAGCGCGGCCTGATGGAGGACTCGGTGGCGATGCGATCCGGCGCGGCAGTTGGGGTGGTCCTTGCATCGGAGGGCTACCCCGACGCGCCGCAGGTCGGCCGGCCGTTGGCTGGAGCGGACCCGGCGAGCCGCGGCGACGCCGGGCCGCTGCTCTGCTTCCACGCTGCCACCCGCCGCGTGGACGGCGGCTACGAGTCAACCGGCGGTCGCGTGGCGACCTTCGTCGGCCTGGGCGACGACCTGGCCACGGCCCGGGAGCACGCCTACGCCGGCATCGAGGTCGCGAAGCTGGAGGGCGGTCAGCTCCGGCATGACATCGCGGCACGTGAGGTGTCCCCGCCCGGCTGACGTGCGTGGCACGCCGGATGCCATGCCCGTTCGCGTATGGCAATCCTGGCGCCGCTGTTCGCGATCGTCGGCCGCTTCTTCGGGAAGCTGCTGAACATGGCATTCGGCTGGGCGAGCACGCTGCTGTTCGGACGCGTGCCGCAGTCCAAGCAGCTGCTCCTGTCGGCCGTCTCGCTGGCGGCTATCGCCTGGGTGGCGACGCTCATCGGCATCATCGTGCCCGACGTCGGCACATTCCTACTCGCGTTCGTCCCCCGCCCAGACTGGGTCCAGGAGGGGTGGCTCAGGCTGGTGATGCTGGTGCTGGCGCTCATCCTGCCGTTGGTGGTCGGGGTCGCCGGCATCATCCTGATGGACCCCGCGGATAGGCCCAGCGGTGTTATTGCGCGCGTCGGGGGAGTGCTGCGCGGCTATCCGTATGCAGCGGTCCTGGCGCTGGTGCTGTTGACCATGATTGTGGTGGCGCCGATTCGGAAGGTCCGTAGCCTGCTCAAGGGCTGGGCTGACGAGCACATCCCGGTCGTGGTCCAGCCCGGCGGCTACGACCGCGTGGCCACCGATATCGAGCGCGCGCTCGACGGCGCCGGTTTGGAGATTGGACGCGGCCGCGCGCCGGTCGCGCTGGAGCTTCCCTCTCGCCTTCTCGCGGCCGTGGGCGGGTCGCACGTGCGGCGGCTGGTGCCCGACCGGCTGTTCGTCCTCAAGAACCGATCACTTGAGGTCACGCTGCACCCATCCGACATCGCCATCAGCGGCAAGCGCGGCGACGTGGCACGGTCGCGGGCGGCGATTGCCACCCGCGTCACGTTCACGGCCGCCTACATGACCACGGCGCGCGAATCGCAGCAGGTCGAGGACGTCTTGCTGGCCATCTCCGAGGGACGGGCGCCGGGCGGTGCCATGGGCGCGGTGGACGATCGCCTCGCGCGGCTGACCATTCCGCACGACGAATGGGAGGTCCTCTACCGGCAGCGCCTGCAGGTGGAGCGCGACCTCTGGGAGCGACAATCGCGTCGGGATCGGGTCGCTGGCATCGGCCCACTGGCCTTCGTCGGTCGTCTGTTACGTGAGCTGGTCGGCTGACGACCCCACCGGTGGCGGCAGGCCGCACAATCCGCCGATGAAGCCATTCCAATTCCTCGCCGATGCCGGTGGCGTCATGAACGCCCGCGCCCTCGCCGAGCTGGCGCGGCGCGCCGAGGCGGCCGGCTATCACGGCCTCGCCGTGTCCGACCACCTGGTCGACAAGCTGGCGCCGGTGCCGGCCATGGCCGTCATTGCGGCGACGTCAGATCGGCTCCGGATGAGCGCCTTCGTCTTCAACAACGACTTCCGCCACCCCGCGGTGCTGGCCCAGGACCTGGCGTCGCTGGACGTCCTGTCCGACGGGCGGCTGGACATCGGGATCGGTGCGGGCTGGCGCAAGGTCGAGTACGACGGCATCGGCATGACGTTCGATCCCGTTCCCGTCCGCTCCGCGCGGCTCGCCGAGGCCGTCACCGTGCTGAAGGGCCTGTTCGCCGACCAAGCACTAACCTATGAGGGCAGCCACTATCGGATCATGGAGCTGGACGGGCTGCCCAAGCCAGTGCAGCGGCCGCATCCCCCCTTCCTGATCGGTGGCGGCGGGCGGCGGACGCTCTCGCTGGCGGGGCGCGAGGCGCAGATCGTGGGCTTCGCGCCACGCATCCATGCCAATGGCCAGGGCGACCCGCTCAGCTTCACCATCGAGGCGACCGCCGAGAAGGTGGAGTGGGTGCGCGAGGCTGCCGGTGACCGCTTCGACCAGCTGACTTTCAATGTCTACCCGTCGATGTCCCAGCCGTCGGTGACGGACAATGCCGGTTCCGAGATCGCCGCGTTGGCCGAGCGCCTGAGCGAGATGGACGGAAGGCCGATCACGCCTCAGCAGGTGGCCGAGTCGCCGCACGTCATGATCGGCTCGGCCGAAAGCCTGGCCGAGAAGTTCGGGATGCTGCGTGAACAGTTGGGGATCACCAGCTTCCTGGTCGGGGATGTTGGGCCGCTGGATGCAGTGGTTGGGCGCCTGGCGGGCACCTGACCCGCGCCGCGCACGTATCCTTGCTGGCACCGATGCCCGATAGCCCTCGCGTCGCCGTGATCTGCGGCTCCCGATCGGACCTTCCCTCGCTGAAGGGCTGCTTCGACGTGCTCGACTCGTACGGGATCGCGTGGGAGGCCTCGGTCATCAGCGCCCATCGCCAGCCGGAGGCGCTGCGCGAATACGTGGCCACCGCCGAGGAGCGCGGCGTCCAGGTCTTCGTGGGGGCCGCCGGCCTGGCGGCCCACCTGCCCGGCGTGCTGGCCAGCATGACCGCGCTCCCTGTGATCGGCGTGCCGCTGGACGGCGGCGCGCTGGGTGGCGCCGATGCGCTGTACGCCATCGTCCAGATGCCGCCCGGCGTGCCGGTGGCCGCGGTGGCCATCGGCTCCGCGGGGGCCAAGAACGCCGCCCACCTGGCGGCCCGCGTGCTGGCCCTGAGTGATCCCGAGCTGGCTGAGCGAGTGAACGGCTTTCGGGAGGAACAGGCTGCCGGCGCCGAGATATGGATCGACCCTCGCGCGTAGCCGATCTCTACGTGACGCCAGCGGCAGAGACTCGGCCTGCGAAGAAGCCGAGGGCCACCAGCGCCATTGCTAGCAGCTGGATCACAAGCGCCGTAACGACGGCGGCTACGCCGACACCGGACGGGCTGGAGCTGGACGCGAAAAATATCGATGCCGACCACACCGACCACGCGACGCTGGCGGCCAATGCGCCGACGCCGATCAACAGCTCGGGCACGAAGTAGCGATTCGGCAGGCGGCGGATGGCGACGACACCGAGCACCGCCAGCGGAACGTTCGGAAATTCGAAGACGATGGATGCGACGTATGAGATCACGCTCGCATCGTTGGATTCGACGGAGGCGTAGGCATACAGGACCCGGGCGGCGGTCACTGTCGCCGATACGGTTACCAGCACGGCAATGGACATGGCGATGCGCGATGCGCGGGCGTGCCATCCAGC
>DATEOS010000202.1:0-2108 GCA_035273815.1 Candidatus Limnocylindria bacterium | reverse complement strand
TCACCCTGCCGAACGGAACACAGACCTTCGTCTTCGACGTGCACGCCCACGTCGGCACCAGCCAGCTGGTGGCCAAGACGTCCGATGTGACATCCGGCGAGTTCGGGCCGGACCTGGCCATCGAGTTCATGGACGCCGCCGGGGTCGACATGGCGTGCTTCTTCCCGACCTCCAATCCGACCTCCGACTACTCGAAGGCCAGCATGGCGCTGGCCGAAGCGGGTCGCGCCCACCCCGACCGCATCGTCGCGTTCGGCCGGATCAATCCCAACTACGGCCCGGAGCACAACAAGGCGCTGATCAACGACCTGGCGGACGCCGGCGTGCGCGGCTTGAAGTTCCACCCGTTGCTCGACGGCGCGTATCCCATCAACGACCACCGCCTGGTGAAGCCGCTGATGGAGACCATCGCGGAGCGCCGGCTGGCGGTCATCTCGCACTGCGGTGAGGTGTGGACCGCGACGCCGGCGCTGGTCGCCGACCTGGCCTTCGACTTCCCCGCGATCAACTTCATCGTCGGGCACATGGGCCTGTACGGCTTCCACCACGAGGCGTTCGCCTTCGGACGCCGCCTCGACAACCTCTACCTCGACACCACCGAGTTTTACCCGGCCTGGTGGATCTCGGAGGCGGTCCGGACCGTCGGCGCGCACAAGGTGCTCTGGGGCTCGGACATCCCCTACCTGCCGTACGGACAGGAGCTTGACAAGATCACGAAGTGGTCCGGGGTGGACGTCGACGACATGCCCGCGGTGCTCGGTGGCAACCTGGCCCGGATCCTCGGGGTCGAGGTGCCGGCCGCGGCGACGCAGACAGCGAGGTAGCCGATGCCCCTGGCCCAGTTGGTCGTGTCCGGGCTGCTGATCGGCGCCATCTACGCGCTGATCGCGGTGGGGCTCAACCTCGTCTTCGGCGTGCTGCGGGTGGTCAACTTCGCCCACGGTGAGTTCGTGATGCTGGCGATGTTCCTCGCCTTCTTCCTGCACGAGTGGTGGGGTGTCGATCCGTTCCTGTCCATCGTGATCACCGCGCCCGCCGGTTTCCTGTTCGGCGCGCTGGTGTACGTCGTGGTGCTGCGGCCGATCATGGGCAAGGGCTTCTTCGTGCAGGTCTTCGCCACGCTCGGCCTGTCGATCCTTGTGCTCAACGCGATGCTGTACCTGCTCAGCGGCACCTACCGGACCGTGACCACGGGGTACACGAACAGCACGGTCCGCCTCTTCGGCACCGTCATCTCGACGCCCCGGCTGGTGGCGTTCGGGGTGGCGGTGGCCGTCGCGGCGGCGCTGCTGGTCTACCTCCGGTTCACCACCGGGGGCCGGGCCATCCGGGCGACGGCGCAGGATCCGGCCGCCGCGTCGACGCTGGGCATCAACGTCGACCGCGTCTATCTGCTTACCGTCGCCGTCAGCGCGGCCCTCGCGGCGGTCGCTGGAAGCCTGCTGGCGCCGATCATCCCGATCTATCCGGCGGTGGGCGAGCAACTCGTCCTGGTCGGCTTCGTGGTCGTCGTCCTCGGCGGCCTGGGCTCCTTCGGGGGCGCCATCGCCGGCGGGCTGCTGATCGGGATCATCGAGACCGTCAGCGGGTACGTGCTCGGCGAGGCCGTCAAGCAGGCGTGCTACTTCCTCGCGCTGATCATCGTGCTGCTGGTGCGCCCGGCCGGCCTGTTCGGTCTCCGCGGCGCCGAAGAATACCGGGTGGCCTGATGCGACGCGCCCTTCCGTACGGCGCCGCGGCGATCGTCGCGGTGATCCTTCCGCTCGCGCTGAGCAACCAGCCGTACTGGCTGGACATGCTCTCGCTGCTCGGGTTCTGGGCCGCCCTCGCCGGCTCCTGGAACCTCCTCGCCGGATACACCGGTCAGATCTCGCTGGGGCACGCGGCGTTCAGTGGCATCGGTGCCTACTCGGTGGCCATCGTGGTGACCCGCGAGACCGCCAACGCCGTCACCGGCATGGTGCTCGGCGTGCTGATCGCGGCGGTGATCGCCGCCATCGTCGGCGTCCTGACGCTACGGCTCCGCGGAGCGTACTTCGCCATTGCGACGATCGCATTCGCGCAGGTTGCCGCCATCGCGGCGCTCCATTGGAAGGCGATGACCAACG
>DATEOS010000201.1:0-3673 GCA_035273815.1 Candidatus Limnocylindria bacterium | reverse complement strand
CCGGCGAGGAGACCCGCTGATGGACGAGCCGATCGAGCGCGAAGTCAGGGAGTGGCTGGCCGCCGAGGCTGCCGGACCGATGCCGGAACGCCTGCGATCGCGGGTTGCTGTCGCTCAGCCGCCAGGGACCGTTGGGCTTTTCGGCTTGCGGCGCGGTTGGGCGCTGATCGTCGTGATGGCGCTGCTCGCCGCCCTGCTGGTGGGAACGACATTGTTCGCCCTGGGCCTCCTGCCACCGAGCCCCGCCGCCTGCACGAATCTGACCATCGATCGCGTGCGAACCGCCGTCGCCGGCAGCGGAGGCTACAGCTACCGGATCGAGGGCACGACCCTTGCGAGCACCTTCGACCCCGGATTGGTCGCTGAGTCCGCGGATCCATTCAATCGCGCGAACCGTTCCATCATCCTCGAGGGCGGCTACCAGGCGCCGGACCGTTGGCGGTTGGATTCACTCGCGGGCAGCAACGCGCTGGACCACGCAACGACCTACGTCATGGCGTTCGAAATCGGCACGCCGACCATCCTTCGCGTCGGAGATGCGATCTGGGTTCGACGCTGGGCTACGCCGGCACTCATTCCCGAGCCACCGTTCGCGGGCGACTTGGCCGCTCTCGAGCCAAACGCAGTGCTGTCGATGCTCGGCGAAGAGGATCCTGTCCTGAACGGTCGAGTGCCGGGCGCAGGCGCGCTCACCTGGGAGCGGGGCCAGTTGGCGGAGGGTGGTTGCACGCTGCGTGGCACCACCACCGGGCGCAGCGTCGAGGTGATCGTGGACCCCGCCAGCGCCCGGCCGCTGATCGCTCACACGACGGCCGAGTGGGAGGGAAACGAGGATCAACCGCCCCTCGATCTCCGTCTTACCTGGTCCATCGATTGGCAGACTCCAGGGATCGAAGCGCCCGTTGACGTCGGACCGCGTCCCCTCACCGATGAAGAAGCCGCCGCGGCCGCCCACGAGCTCGGGCTGGTCGACCCGTCCATCGTCGCCAGTGCGACGAGTGGCGGAGCGCAGGCCTTCGTTGCCAGCGACGGTGACCAGCACGTTTTCCTCTCGTTCCAGGACGGCGAGCCCTTGACCCTGAGCAGCGGTCGCTGGATGTTCCCCGAGGTCAGGTTGGATGGGGCAGCGTCGTCGGCGTCCTTCCTGTACCTGCTGGTGGACGATCCTCGAGTGGCCAGGATCGAGGTCGACCTGTCAAGTGTCGAGGACCGGACGGTGACGGTCGCCACGCAGCCCTTCGCGCAGATCATCGCGCTGCCAATGGGTGAAAGCAGGCTCCCGCCGACGTTGAACCGCTGGGCAGCATTCGACGCCGCGGGCAACGAGCTGGTGGACCTGCAGGAGGCGCCCTAGGCGGCGGCCAGGGCCTCCAGCACGGCCAGGTTCTCGGTCGTGCCGTCGTCGGCGATGGGAATGATGGCCACGTGGTCGGCGCCCGCCGCGACCATAGCGGCGATGCGTTCGTGCAGGGCACCGGCCTCGCCCCACGCCACCATGGCGTCGACCAGCCGATCGCTGCCCGGCCTCTCCCAATCGGTCTCCTCGAAGCCCTGCAGCGCCCAGGTGGCCTGATAGGTCGGGGTGCGCAGATAGGGCGCCAGGTAGCCGCGCGCGGCCCCTCGGGCCGCGGCGGCATCCGTCGCGAGGACGGCGGGCATGCTCACCGCCAGCAGTGGATGCCTGTCCGGCGCGGCCGTGTCCAGGACCGATCGTGTCCAGGCCACCCGCTCCGGCGTGACCAGGTACGGGAACGCGCCATCCGCGTCCGTGGCCGAGAGCGCCAGCATCCGCTCCCGCAACGCGGCCAGCAGGATCGGCGGCTCGGGGGCACCATCGGCCAGCGGTCCCTTGTAAACCGCCGCCCGGTACGCCTCCAGGAACTCGCGCATGCGGGTCAGCGGGCGGTCGAAGCTGTGGCCGCGCAGCCGCTGCGCGAGGTGCGGATGCGAGACGCCGAGCCCGAGGACGAAGCGGCCGCCGGTCGCCTCCTGCAGGGTGAGCGCCGCCATGCGCGTGCTCTGGGCGTCGTGGCCCCAGATGGAAGCGATGCTGGTGCCGAGCATGAGCGATGAGGTCCGGGCGGCCAGCAGGCCCAGCAGGGTGAACGGCTCGCGTCCGACCGTCTCGGGCACCCACAGCGTGCCGAAGCCCAGCGCCTCCACTCGGGTGGCGTAGTCGCACAGCGCAGGAGCGGGGAGGGAGTCCAGGTGACCCCACACGCCAAGCCGGCCAAGGTTGACCGCCGGCACGCTCATGCTTCGCGGTCGCCGAATCGGTAGCGCAGGAAGAGCTCGTCGCCGGAGCGGTGGGCGCTCACCAGGCTGCCGACGCGTGGCGGGTGGCGATCGGGCAGGGACGCCACGATCTGCCTGCCGTCGGCGGCGACCAGCCGAGGCCCGACCGTCCAGTACAGCTCATCGAGGGCATCGGCGGCCAGGAATGACGAGTTGACCGTGGGCCCGCCCTCGATCAGCAGGCTGCGCACCCCGCGCTCGACCAACCGGCCGAGCAGCCATCCCGGCTGCGGATTCGGCGTGGGCGCCACCCAGACCTCGACCCCCGCCAGCTCTGTCGCGTCGGCGTGCGGGCTGTCCGAGCCCACGACGACCGCCCGGGGTTGCTCGGGGTGGGCGAAGAAGCGCCGATCGGTTGGGATGGCCGATGACCCACCGATCACGATCGCCACCGGCTGCGGCGGCTTTCCCAGCTCCACGCGGCGCTGCGCGAGGTCGTCGGGAAGCCACGAATAGAAGTCGTCGGCGCGCAGCGTGCCCGCTCCGCTGGCCACCGCGTCATAGCCGACCCGGTACAGCCGCATCAGGCGCCGATCCTCGCGCGAACCGAGGCCATCGGCCAGTCCGTCGAGCTGCGCGCGACCGTCGACGCTGCTGATCATGTTGACGCCGACCAGTGGCCGGTCCGCGGGCGGCTCGGGCAGCATGAGGTCGCTGAACGCCTCGTCCAGGAGCAGCGCGGGACGCGGGTCGGGCCAGAGCCGGTCGACCAGCGGCGTATCGGCCATGATTGAGGATGGTAGGGCTCAGCCCGCCGCGTCGTACTCCGCCAGGCCGCCAACCTCCTCCGCTCCGACCTGGACCTGAACCTCCGACGTGGTGAGGCTGGTCACCATGTCGGCCGGGATGACGCGGAACGGTCCGCCCTCGGCCGGGTCGATGGCGATGCCGTGAAAAATGCTCTCCATCTCGGTGCCCAGCATGGCTTCCACCTTGCCGATTCGCACGCCCTCGCGGCCGATGATCGGCGTGCCGCGCTCGATGTAGCTCCAGGCCACCGGGTCGTCGGGGCCGGGCATCTCCAGCTCGCTGACCTGGTGCTCCTGCGCCGGGGTGTCATCCGCACTGTCGCCGGGCGGCAGTCGGTCGAGCTGCGGATCGATCCCGCCCTTCATCCCCGGGTCATCGATCGAGCCGGGATTACGCTGCCAATCACTCATGTGATCGCCTTCCTGCACGGCCGGTGCCACGCCCGGGCCCGCACGTGACCACTAGAGCACGAACGGCGGCGAAAAGCCCATGAATCGGTCGAACTGCCCGAATGGCCGGCTGGTGTTGAGGAAGGTGAGGAAGGTATCCATCTTGAACTGGCGGCCCAACAGGTGCCGCATGGCGACCTCGTTGACCATCGGCACCTCCAGCGCGACCTCAGCGATCT
>DATEOS010000200.1:0-3222 GCA_035273815.1 Candidatus Limnocylindria bacterium | reverse complement strand
GGTGCGGGGCTCAGCCAGTGCGCGAGCTCGTGGAGCAGCGTGAGACGCTGGTCAAGCGGATCGCGGCCGGCCACGACCGACACCATGCCGGCGGACTGCCGGGTGACGCCGGAGGAGGTCGGGCGGTCGCGATGGCGCCAGGTGAGGCGTGGAAGGGGCGCATCGGCTTCGGCGCAGACGGCCAGCACCAGGCTGCGCGCCCAGGCCGGAGCCTCAGCCATCGGCCTTGGGCCTGGGTTTGGGGCGTGGTTTGGCGGCCGCCGTTTTCGCTGGCGGCCCGGCCGCTGTCTTCGGTTCGGCCGGAGGTTTCGGCTTGGCCCCGCTCTCGCGTTGTTCACGCAGCAGGTCCCCGACCGCCACGATCCAGGCGTCCAGGTCCGCATCCGCATATGACTCGTCGTCATACGTGAAGCCGGACATGTCGGCGCCGTGTTCGGCCACGTAATCGGCTGGCGTGACCTCGCGGTACGGGAAGCCGCGGCGCGCCAGCGCCTCGCGGCCCGGATTGGCGCGCGGGCGGAAGGGGTCGCCCTCGCGGCGCAGGTCGTGGCGCGCGCGCCAGCGCGACGTCAGGCGGTCGAGGTTCGTGCGGTTGGTCTGGCCCGCGAAGCGGCGTGGCATGCGCCACGCAGCCTACCGCGCTGCGGCTGCCTCCGGCGTGGCGGAGCCGCCGGTGGCTGCTCCATCGGTCCCGCCCGGCTCTTCGTACAGGCCCAGGCGGGCGACAGCGTGCTGGACTCCGCGCGGCGCCCACCAGTTGACGGAGCCCATCACCCGCATGAAGGCCGGCACCAGGATGCCGCGCACCAGGGTGGCGTCGATCAGGACGGCCAGTGCCATGGTGAAGCCCAGCGCCTTGATGAAGGTGATGCTCGACAGCGCGAAGGCGGCGAACACCGCCACCATGATCAGTGCCGCGCCGGTGATGATCCCGCCGGTCAGCCCGATCCCCTCGGCCACCGCCCGCGTGTTGTCGCCGTGGGCCAGATAGCGCTCACGGATGCGCGATAGCAGCAGGACCTCGTAGTCCATGGAGAGGCCGAACAGGATCGCGAACATGATCACCGGCAGCCACGCGCCCAGCGCCCCGGAGGCGTTGAAGCCGAGCAGGCTCTCCAGGTGGCCCTGCTGGAAGATGAAGACCAGGGCGCCGAAGCTGGCGCTGATGCTGATGAGGCTCATCAGCACGGCCTTGATCGGCAGGAAGACCGATCCGAAGGTCAGGAACAGGACCAGGGCAGTGACCAGCATGACGATCGCGATCGCCCACGGAATGGACGCGCTGAAGCTGGCCATGAAGTCGGCTGATCGCGACGGCAGGCCGCCGGTCAGTACCTGTGCGTCGTCAGGCGCGGATACCGCCCGGATCTCGCCGACCAGGGCGCGACCCTCGTTCGAGTCGGGCAGCTGGGTGGCGAAGACGCGGACCTTGGCGGTGTCCTGGGCGATCCAGTCCGCCGTGTACGTGTCCAGCGCGGCGCGGACCTGCTCCGGCCGCTGGTCCGGCGGGATCGCAAGCAACGCGCGGTAGTCGGTCTCCGACATGCCGGGCGGCGGGTCCAGGACGCTCTCGACGTCGGTCACGCCATTCAGGGCAGCGATGTCGTCCACGTAGGCGGCCAGCGCGTCCTGGCGTTCAGGCGTGATGCCGTCCTGCAGGTTGGCGCCGTCCCAGGTCAGAACCGCGGTGATGGGGTCGTTGTCGCTGCCGGGGAAGTCGTTGAGCAGTGTCTCGAACCCGATGCGCGCCGGGGTCGGCGGCAGGTCCTCGATGTTCTGGCCGGTCGACAGCTGGATCTGGAAGAACGGAATGCCCAGGATCAGCAACAGCGCCAGCACCGGGCCGGCGGTGCGGAAGGGGTGCCGCATCACACGCGCCGCGATCCATGCCCAGACGCCATGCCCCTGACGACGATCCGCGACGTCCGCATCCTCTTCGTGCAGGCGGAGGAAGCTCGGCAGCGGGACGCGAAGGCGGTTGACGCGCGGCCCCAGGACGGCCAGCAGGGCCGGCAGCACGGTCAGACCGTACAGCAGGGTGGAGGCTACGGTGATGACCCCGGCGATGCCCATGCTGCGCAGCGCGGCCGCATCGAAGACCGCCAGCGAGGACAGGCCAACCGCGACTGCGACGCCGCTCACGGCCACCGCCTTGCCGACGGTGCCCATCATCCGCTCGATGGCGATCTCCACGGAGTGGTGGCGGAGCTCCTCGCGGAAGCGACTGACCATGAAAAGCGAGTAGTCGATCGCCAGCGCCAGGCCGATCATGGTGGCCAGGTTGTTGACGAAGATGCTCATCTCCATCACCGACGCCAGCAGGCCGATGACCGCGAACACGGTGGGCATGGCGAGCGCAGCGATCAGCAGCGGCAGTCCGGCGGCCACCAGCGTGCCGAACACCGCCAGCAGGATGAGCAGCGCGATCGGCAGGCTGATGGTCTCGGCCATGACCAGGTCCTGCTCGATCTTCTGGTTGAACTCGTGGTACAGCTGGGGGATGCCGGTGACCTGCACCTCCACGCCGGCGGGCGCGTTCACCGCATCGGCCAGGCGGGCTGAATCCTCGACCGCCGACTCGACCTCCTTGTTCAGGTAGACGACGGCCAGGGTCGAGGCCCCGTCATCGGAGAGGAGAGCCGCGGCGGGAGCGTCGCCGTAGGTGACCACCCGGTCGACATCCGGGTCATCGGCGATGTCGCCCAGGCTGTCCTTCACGGTGGCCTGGAAGGCGGGCGTCGCGGCGTCGCCGTCGGGGTCCGTGAAGATGAGGAGCATGGTCGTCTCGGTCGGGCCAAATCGGTCCGTGAGGACGTCGGCGGCCTGCTGCTCCTGCGAGCCCGGGATGACCCAGCCGCCCTGGATCAGGGTGCCGCCTCCCACGGCGGCCCAGACGTTGAGGCCGATGACCAGCGCCAGGCCGAGGATCGGCAGCACCTTGCGGAACCGATAGTCGAACCGACCGAGGGCGGCGAACATGCCGGTCGGGTGCGGCTCCAGTACGTGCTGTGGGGAGGGAGGGGCAGCAGGAGGGCTGGCCATGGTGCTCGGGGACGCTCCGAAATGCTGAATGCTGAATGATCGTTCAGTCGTGTGCGGGCTAGATTAGCCTTGCATTTCGGCCGCGTCAAGCGCAAAATGAATGCCTATTCAGGTTTAGGCGAGGAGTCACGCGCGTGCCGCGAGCCAGCACCGAGCATACGGCCGAAGTCCGGCTGCGCA
>DATEOS010000199.1:0-10087 GCA_035273815.1 Candidatus Limnocylindria bacterium | reverse complement strand
CGCAGGGGTCAGGGGTTCGAGTCCCCTCATCTCCACCACCCACTTTCGCTCACCCCACCCCCGCGCTGCCACGTCCCCGTGGCTGAACGCGCAGCTGGTGTACAACCGCGCCGACCGACGCTCGGTCGTGCCTCCTCACACACGGGAGGCGTGAGCCGGCGCTCAGCTGAGGATCAAACCCGTCGAACGACGCGCTCCAGCACCCGTGCACGCAAGGCTTGCGTCAGCACCGCAGACCCGGCGCGGCCGATCTGCAAAGGCGCGCTAGAACGGCAGCTGCGGAGTGCCCTCGGTCACCTGGTCGGACGGCGGCGGGCTCACCTCGACCGGCTCCCCGTAGCCCGAGAGGGTCAGCAGCAGGCCGAAGGTGCCATTGTCCCCGGCATCGATGTCCGACGACAGCTGGGTCAGCCGCAGGTTCTCGCGGTCGAACTGCATGTTCAGGACGAGTGCGTCGCCAACCATCTCACTCGGATCGATTCCCGCCACCTCGCTGCCCTCGGCCAGCAGCGCGCTCGGGATGGTGAGCTTCACCGCGTAGCAGGTGCGATCTCCGCAGTTGACGTCGGCCAGCTTCTCCGTCTGCACGCCCTCCTTGCCCAGGAAGTCCTGCAGCCCAGCCAGTGCCTTGTCCGGATCGGTCGGCACCTCGCTGGCATCAGCCACCGTGGACTTGGTCCAGCTGTCGCCGGTCAGGCTGGTCTTTACGTACGTGTCGTTGCCGATCTGCAGCACGTCGCCGCTGAGGCTGAACAGCGCGGGCACCTCGAAGGTGAGATGGCCGAGCTTGTTGGCGATGTCGAAGTCACCGGTCGCGGTGGTTCCCTCCAGGTCGAAGGTGCCGCCGGTGTCCGGGATGGTGAGGTTGCCGGTGACGCTCAGGTCGAGGTGGAAGCTGGTGGCATCGGCGGTCGCCTCCAGCCCCTGGCTGATGATCTCGGTGGGATCATTGATGGCGGGAGCGCTGGTGCCGCCACAGGCGGCGAGCACGACGGCCAGCAGCACGGCCGCGGGCATGAGACGACGAAGCAAGAGGTCCTCCGAGGGCGATTGGGGCACACTGATGGGCGCGCCGCGGTCGCCACGGTGCGTGGCGATCCCGCCGGCAGGATACCCGGGACGGCCGCACGGCGCACGCCGGACTGCTGGCGGCCGCCTCGTGACGATCGAGTAGGGTTAGGCCGATGCGACGCGTCGAGGCCGGCATCACCATCGCCGCTCCACCGGAGGCGGTGTTCGCTTTCGTGGCCGACCTGGCCAACCTGCCGCGCTGGCAGTCGGGGATCCTGTCCGCCGAACGGACCTCGCCCGATCCGGTCGGCGTCGGCTCGACTGCGCGCGTGGTGCGCGACATGGCCGGTCAATCGCTGACGGTCGACCTGACCATCACCGACTTCGAGCCCGGCCGCCGGCTGGCTCTGGCCAGCGCGGCGAGTGGCGTGAGCGTGACCGCCACACTGGAGATGGAACCGAACGATGACGCCACGGTCGTGCGCTCCGGGATCGAGATCAAGGCCGGCAGCATGTTCATGGCGCCGCTGGAGGGTGTCATCGCCAACGCGGCCGGCGGCGAGCTGGCGTCGGGCCTGGAGCGCCTGCGGGACGCCGTCGAGGGCGGATGAGGGCCTTCGTCACCGGGGGGGCCGGCTTCGTGGGCGGGGCGGTGGTGCGACAGCTGCTGGCGCGCGGGGACCATGTCGTGGCCGCCGTGCGCGATCCCCACAATGCGGGCAGCCTGGGGATGAGCGGCGCCGCGCTCGTTGGGATGGACCTTGCCGCCCCCGACCCGATACCGCTGGTCGCCGCCATGGAGGGCGCCGACGCGGTCTTCCACCTGGCCGGCAACTACCGGGTCGGCATCCGGCCCGGGGAACGGCCCGCGATGTGGGCGGCGAACGTCACTGCCACCGGTCGAGTGCTGGATGCGGCGGCCCAAACCGGCGTGGCGCGGATCGTCTACACGTCCACCGCCAACGTGCTCGGCAACACGTTCGGCCAGGCGCCGGACGAGACCTTTCAACGCCAGCAGCCGCCGGCCTTTCTGTCCTGGTACGACGAGACGAAATACCGCGCCCACCTCCTCGCGGAAGAGCGAGCGGCGAACGGCGCGCCAGTACTGATCGCAATGCCGGGCATGATCTATGGGCCGGGCGACCACTCGCAGGCCGGCGCCCAGATCCAACAGGCGCTGGAGGGCAGGCTGCCAATCCTGTCGGTGCCCGACCTCGGGGGCAACCTGGCGCACGTCGACGACATCGCGACCGGCATCCTGCTCGTCCACGACCGCGGCAGCCTGGGTTCCCACTACCTGCTCGGCGGGGAGGTGGCGACCATGCGGCAGGTGATGGAGCGCGCCGCGGCGCTGGGCGGCCACCCGCCGCCCCGCTTCGAGGTGCCGCCCTGGCTCGTGCGCGGTGTCGGCGCGCTGGGTTCCGTTTCGGCCCTGCTGCGGGGACCGGACCTGGGCGAGCTGGTGCGGGCCAGCCTGGGCGTGACCTACTGGTTCAGCGACGCGAAGGCGCGGAGTGAGCTCGGCTATGCCCCGCGTCCGCTCGACGAAGGGCTGCGCACCATGCTGCCGAAGGGCGCCAGACCGTAATTCGGGCCTCCGGCTGCTATACTCGGGCACGAACGCGATGACGCGGGAGCAGTACGCGCTGCGTTGCGGCATGAAGCGAGCCGGGATGGTGCAAGCCGGCCGCCGGAGCACGCGGAACTCGCCCGTCGAGCAGCCGGGAGACCGGCCGGGATGGCGTCCGATATCCTCGCCAATGAGTGGACCGACCGTGGGGTTGTAGCTCAGCTGGGAGAGCACCTGCATGGCATGCAGGGGGTCGGGGGTTCGAGTCCCCCCAGCTCCACCACCCACCTCGGTCAAGTCACGGTGGTACCGCGATGGGAGCCTCCCTTCGTCCTGACGAATGGGGGCTTTGTCATGTCCGGCGACCCAGGTGGACGAACCATGGAGCAGGCGCGATGGTGACCGACGTGGAGGTGCAGGCGCGAACGACCGGCGACGGCCGGCGCTGGACGCTGCGACCCGCTCGACCGACCGATTCGCGCGGCCTGGCGCGCCTGTTCGATGCCGTGCGGCACGAGGGTCGCTGGCTGGTAACCCCGCCCAGCGCCGTCAGCCAGCCGTCGGAGGCGTTCTTCATCGGCGAGATGCTGCGCACCGGCGACGGCCTGGCACTGGTAGCCGAGGCGGACGGCGACCCCATCGGCACCGTCCAGATCAGCCTGGAGCGCAGCGCGGTGAGCAGCCACGTCGGCACGCTCAGCATCGTGGTGGCCGATGGCTGGCGTGAGGTCGGCATCGGCTCCGCCCTGGTGCGCGCCGCCCAGGAGTGGGCGCGTGAGCGGGGCCTGCTGAAGGTCGCCCTGGCCGTCTTCCCCGATAACGCTCGCGCCATCGCGGTGTACGAGCACGCGGGCTTCGTCCGGGAAGGGCTGCGGCGCAAGCAGTACCGCGCCGAGGGCGACGTGCTGCGCGACGAACTGCTGATGGCCTGGTTCCCCGAGCAGACGGAGGTCGCCTCGTGAGCGGCGTGGATCCCGCTCGCGCCCGAGGATTCGACGCCTGGGCCGGCGACTACGACCGCTATCGGCCGACGTACCCGGAGGAGCTGTTCGAGGCTATCGCCCAGCGCCTGCCGATTCCGCGGCAGCCGCACGTGGTCGACCTGGGCGCGGGCACCGGCCGCGCTTCGCTGGCCATGGCCGAGCTGGGCTGGCGTGTCACCGCGGTGGAGCCGGGCAAGCCGATGCTGGACGTGCTGCGCGGCAGCGCCGCCAACCAGGGCCTGCTTGTCTCAACCGTGCAGGCGACCGCGGAGGAGACCGGCCTGGATGCCGCTTCCGCCGACCTGGTCACCGCCGCCCAGTCCTTCCACTGGTTCGACAAGGACCGGGCGCTGAGCGAGGCGGCCCGCATCCTGAAGCCGAGCGGCGGCCTGGCGCTGTTCTGGAACGTGCGTGATGCCGAGCGCTGGCCATTCTTGGCCGAATACGCGGATCTCCTGCGCCGAGCAAACGCCAGCACCGACGATCCGGGGGTTGGGCGCTACGAGAGCGTCGGCAAGGAGGAGACGCGCAAGGCGCTCGAGGCCCACGCCACCGTCTTCGACGCTCCGCAGCTGACGCAGCTGCGCCACGAGATGACCATGACCGGTGACGAGTTCATTGGCATGGCCTTCACCGCCTCGTATGTGCGCGTCGGCAAGTCGCCTGAGGAGCAGGACCGATTCCGCCTCGACCTGGCCGCGCTGCTCGGCCGCCACGGTCTCAACGATGGCCGACCATTTCAAGTCCCCTACCGCCTTGACCTGTGGACAGCACGAAGGAAGGACCGATGACGACACGGACCGACACCCAGGCCCGCAGCGCCCGCGGCCCGCGCTTCGACCCGGCGGACTACGAGCAGCGGTGGCGCGATCGATGGGAGGCGGATGGCCTGTACCGCGCCGACGACGCCGACCCGCGGCAGAAGCACTACCTGCTGACCATGTACCCCTACCCGTCGGGCGACCTGCACATCGGGCATTGGTACGCGGCCACCGGCCCGGACATGGTGGCCCGCATGCGGCGCATGCAGGGGCTGAACGTCATGTTCCCCATGGGCTTCGACTCGTTCGGCCTTCCGGCCGAGAACGCGGCCATCGACCGGGGCATCCACCCGGCGATCTGGACCAACGCGAACATCGAGCGCATGCGTGCTCAGTTCCGGACCACCGGCTGCGGCTTCGATTGGTCGCGAGAGGTGGTGGTCAGCGATCCGCGCTACTACCGCTGGACGCAGTGGCTGTTCCTGCAGTTCTACCGCGCCGGCCTGGCGTATCGGTCCATGGCGGCGGTCGACTGGTGCCCGAAGGACCAGGTGGTGCTCGCGCGCGAGCAGGTGGAGGGGGCAGATCGGCACTGCTGGCGCTGTGGCACGCCCGTCATCAAGCGTGACCTGGAGCAGTGGTTCTTCCGGATCACCAACTACGCGGACGAGCTGTTGGACTTCACCGGCATGGACTGGCCTGAGCCGATCCGGCTGATGCAGACGAACTGGATCGGCCGATCGGAGGGCGCCGAGATCGCCTTCGCGGTGGAGGCCGATGAAGTCGAGCCGATACGGGTCTTCACCACCCGCCCGGACACGGTGTTCGGCGCCACCTTCATGGTGCTGGCGCCGGAGCATCCGCTGGTACCAGTGCTGACGACTGATGAGCGTCGAGCCGAGGTCGAGGCGTACGTGGCCGCGGCGCGACGCGAGACCGAGATCGAGCGGCTGTCGGCCGATCGGCAGAAGACCGGCGTCTTCATCGGCTCCCATGCGATCAACCCCATGACGCAGGAGCGCATCCCGATCTGGGTGGCGGACTACGTGCTGCCCGGGTACGGCACCGGCGCGATCATGGCGGTGCCCGCCCACGATGAGCGCGACGGCACCTTCGCCCGTACCTACGAGCTGCCGATTCGGTACGTGGTGCGTCCGGCATCTGGCGAGCTGCCGGATGACCAAGCGTTCGTGGCGCATACCGCCGACGAGGTGCTGGTCGACTCCGGTGAGTTCACTGGCATGCCGGCCAGCGAGGCTATTGGTGCCATCACCCAGCAGCTGGCCGACCTGGGCATCGGCGGCCCGGCGGTGAGCTACAAGATCCGCGACTGGCTGGTGAGCCGCCAGCGCTACTGGGGCGCGCCCATTCCGATCATGTACTGCCCCGAGCACGGCGCCCAGCCGGTGCCGGAGGACCAGCTGCCGGTCCTGCTCCCGGAGGACGTCGACTTCGCGCCCACGGCGGTGAGCCCTTTGCAGTCGCATGCCGAATTCCTGAAGGCCACCTGTCCGGTATGCGGCGGCGAAGCGCGGCGCGAGACCGACACCATGGACACCTTCGTCGACTCGGCCTGGTATTTCCTGCGCTACTGCTCACCGAACGACGACGCGCGGGCCTGGAACCCGCAGGCCGTGGCCCACTGGATGCCGGTCGACCTGTACACGGGCGGCGCGGAGCACGCGGTCCTGCACCTGATGTATGCGCGCTTCTTCGTGAAGGCGCTGCGCGACATGGGACACCTGTCCTTCGATGAGCCCTTCGTGGCGCTGCGCAACCAGGGCCAGATCCTGGGGGCCGACCACCAGCGCATGAGCAAGTCACGGGGCAACGTCGTGAACCCCGACGACCTGACCTCTCGCTATGGGTCGGACACGGTGCGCCTGTTCCTGATGTTCATCGGCCCCTGGGACCAGGGCGGGCCCTGGAACCCCACCGGCATCGAGGGCATCCACCGCTTCCTGGGGCGCGTCTGGCATATCGCCCAGGCCGAGCCCACGAACGGGGAGTCGCTGCTCGGCGAAGCGCAAGAGCTGCAACGAGCGCTGCGCCGCGCCACGCACACCACCATCGCCGCCGTCACAGAGGAGTACGGCGCCTTCCGCTTCAACACCGCCATCTCAAAGTTGATGGAGCTGTCGAACGCAATCGCTCACGCGCGGGGCGCGGGAATCGGCGCCACCGCAGCCTACGGCGAAGCGGTGGACGCGCTGCTATTGCTGCTGGCCCCAGGCGCCCCGCACATCGCGGAGGAGCTGTGGGCACGGCGTGGCCGCGACTACAGCATCCACCAGCAGCCGTGGCCGGCGTACGACCCGGCGCTGGCGGTGGCCGACACCCTCGAGCTGCCGGTCCAGGTCGACGGCAAGCTGCGCGATCGGCTGGTGGTCACGCGTGACACGCCGGCCGAGGAGATCGAGCGGCTGGCACTGGCATCCGAGCACGTGCAGCGCTACCTGGATGGCCGCCCGCCGCGGCGGGTGATCCAGGTGCCGGGGAAGCTGGTCAACGTGGTGACGCCGGGCGACTAGGCCGTCATGGCGCGCGTCGGCACATGACTCGTACCGATCCGCTGCGAAAGCGGTCGGTAAGCGTCCGATAAGCGGGGCACCGCTAGGCTGCGCCTCCTGCTTCCGGGACCCGGCGTCGAGTGCCCGGGCGCCGGGCCCCGGACAGGTCAACCACCCGTCTCGCCTCCCGCGTGTGAGGCCCTCACGTGACATCGCTGACGCGGCGGGACCAGCTCGCCATCGGGCTCGTGGCCGCAGGTCTCCTGTGCCTGGCCGGTGCCGGGTGGCTGCTGGTGGGAGCGGCGGGAGCCGCTCCCACGCCCACTGACGGCCCGCCATCCGCGTCGTTCTCGCCCGTGGGCCAGACCTCGCCATCGCCGGCGTCGATGGCCGACCTCGTGATCGACGTGCAGGGCGCGGTCAAACGACCGGGCGTGGTCCTGCTGGCGCCCGGGGCCCGCGTCGCCGATGCGCTCTCGGCGGCCGGTGGCTATTCCCGCCAGGCCGATCTGAACGCGGCGGCCTCCAGCCTGAACCTGGCGGCGCTCCTGACCGATGGCGCGCAGGTCTATGTGCCGATCATCGGTGCTACGGCGCCCGGAACGGGCAGCGGCACGGGCGGGGGCGCCACCACCGGTGGCGGTTCCACGCTGGTGAACGTCAACACTGCCACGCCAGAGGAGCTGGAGGCGCTCCCCGGCATCGGCCCGGTGACGGTGCAGAAGATCGTGGCCGGCCGAGCGCAGCAGCCCTTCGCGACCCTCGACGAGATGGTCGAACGCGAGGTGATCGACCGCGGTCAGCTCGAGGACATCCGCGACCTGGTCACCTTCTGAGGCGATCCGTCCCCCGCCATGGCCGCCCTGCTGCTGCCATCCGCCCTGGCCGGCCTGGCGCTGGGCATCGTCGCCGGCGAGGCGCTGACCTCGATGGCGAACCTGTGGACGCTGACCTGCGCGGGCGTGGCATCGGCGGCGGCCGGGGTGCTCTTACGGTGGCGCCTCCCCTTGGTGGCGGGCATCGCGATCGGCGCCATGGCGCTCGGCGCGTCGCGCGGTGCCGCCGTGGCCCTGCCCACGGGCCCGGACAGCATCGTCGCGATGGTCGGGTCCGAGGAGCGGGCGTTCACCGGGACAGCCGTTGACGACCCGCGGCCGCGCGGCGAACGACAGCAGCTCGTGATCGACGGGGTGAAGCTGATCGGCCCCGGAGGCGGGATGAATCCGCTCACCGGACGCATCCTGCTGTGGCTGCCGCGCAGCGCCGTAGTGGAGGCGGGCGACCGGCTGCGGGTCAGCTCGTCGCTCGAGGAGCCGGAGGACTTCGAGGGGTTCGCCTATCGCGAATACCTGGCGCGGCAGGGCGTGGCGGCCATCGCCTCCAGCCGCGGGGTGAGCGTCATCGGCCACGAGCTGGGGCCCGTCGCGGACGCGCTGCATGACGCGCGCTCGTGGCTGCTCGCCGGGCTGAATCGGCTGGTGCCGGAGCCCGAGGCGGCGCTGGCGGCGGGCATCCTTCTTGGCGTGCGCTCGGGCATCGACCCGGCCATCAACGACGCCTTCGCCCGCGCCGGCCTCACGCACGTGGTCGCCATCTCCGGCTGGAACATCGCCATCGTGGCCGCGATCGCGGCGGCGGCGTCGCGACCGCTGACCCGGCTGCCATTGGGCCGTTGGCTGGCGGCAGCCGCGTCGATGACTGCCGTCGCGGCGTACGTGCTGCTCAGCGGCGCCTCCCCATCGGTCGTGCGCGCCGCGCTGATGGCCGGCGCGTTGCTGGTCGCCCGGCTGGGTGGCGCACGTTCACACGCCATGTCCGCCCTGATGCTGGCCGCGCTGGTCATGCTCCTTGCATCGCCGGCGATCGCCTGGGACGTGGGCTTCCAGCTGTCGGCGCTGGCGACGGCCGGGTTGATCTGGTTCGGCGCGTCATTTGCCGCCCGCCTGCATCGCTGGCCGCCGCTCATTCGCGAGCCGGTGGCGCTGACCATGGCCGCCCAGGTCACCACCTTGCCCGTCATCCTGCTCAATTTCGAGCGGCTGTCGTTGATCGCGCCCGTCGCCAACGTGCTGGTGGTGCCGCTCGTCCCGCTGGTGATGCTCGGCAGCGCGCTGGCGGCCGTGGCAGGCGCCGGCGGCGGCCTGCTGCCGCTGGCGGGGGCCCTGGAGTGGCTGACCGGCGGCGTCGCCTTCTGCCTTCTGCGGGCGATGGTGGTGATCGGGCAGGCCTCGGCCGCCGTGCCGCTGGCATCGGTGGAGCTGAGCGTTCCTCCCTGGCTGGCCGCCGTCTGGTACCCGGCACTTTTCCTGGCACGCGACCGGCTGGCGACGGCTGGCCGCCAGGTCCCCGGCGCGCACGACGAGGTCGCGATGGCCAACCGCCTCTTGGCGCGCCTCGCCCGTCCGCTGCCGCTGGCCGTGGCGGCCGTGATCCTCGTCGGAGGGCTGACCCTGGCCAGCCGCCCCGACGGCCGCCTGCACCTGTTCGCCCTGGACATCGGCCAGGGCGACGCCATCCTGGTCGTGGCGCCGACCGGTGAAACGGCGTTGATCGACGGCGGCCCCGATCCGGACCTGACGCTGCGCCGCCTTGGTGAGCGGCTGCCCTTCTGGCAGCGGCGCCTGGACGTGCTGGTGCTGACTCATCCGCACGAGGACCACCTGGCCGGGCTGCTGCCGGCCTTGGAACGTTTCGAGGTTGGGACCGTGATCGAACCCGGCCGTCTCTACGACAACCCCAGCTATCCCCGCTTCCTGGAGCTCGCCGCCCACGAACCCGATGCCGTGATGCGGCAGGCACGCGCGGGCGACGTTATCCGGCTCGGGCCGGCTGCTCGCCTGCAGGTGCTCTACCCCAGCCCGGATGACGTGGCTAGAGCCCTGCCGGAGGACGACATCAACAACGCGTCGGTGGTGCTGCTGCTGGAGAGCGCCGGGTTCCGAGCGCTGTTGACCGGCGATGCGGAGGCGCCCGTGGAGCGCCTCCTGCTGGAGCGCGGCCTGCTGGGACAGGTCGACGTGCTCAAGGTCGGGCACCACGGCTCCGATTCCAGCACGCTGCCGGAGATGCTGGCTATCGTGCGCCCGGCGGTCGCGCTCATCTCGTGCGGCGTGGACAACGAATACGGCCACCCCCATGCCGTCACCCTCGAGCATCTGGCCGCGATCCCCGGCCTGCGCATCCGGCGCACCAACCTGGAGGGCACTTTGGAGGTGGTGGCCGATGGCGGAGGCCTCGTCGGCGACCGCGCAC
>DATEOS010000198.1:0-2852 GCA_035273815.1 Candidatus Limnocylindria bacterium | reverse complement strand
CTGTTCTGCGTGGGCAGCCTGGGCGCCGGCTTGAGCCGCGCGGCCGGTCCCGACACGGGGCTCGACTGGCTCATCGCGTCGCGCGTGGTGCAGGGCTTTGGCGGCGGCGCCATGGTGCCGCTGTCCATGGCGCTGGCCAGCCACCTGTTCGTGGGGCGCTCGCGCTCCGCGGCCCTGGGCGTGGAGGGAGCCGCGACCTATCTCGGCATGGCGATCGGCCCGGCGTACGCGGCCTGGGTGCTGCTTGGCTTCAACCTGCCGCTGCCCGGCGTCGACCTGGCCTCGTGGCAGTGGATCTTCTTCCTCAACGTGCCGGCCGGGATCATCACCCTGCTCATGATCTACGTCGTTGCCGGCGGGGTGGAGACGCCGCGCAGCCCCGGCCGTATCGACCTGGTCGGCGCGCTGCTGATCAGCGTCGCGCTCCTGTCGGGGATCGGCGCCCTGTCCCTGGCCGGCGAGCGCGGCTGGACCGATCCGCTGATCCTGGCCGGCTTCGCGGTGGCGGCGGCAAGCGTGCTGGCCTTCGTGTGGGTCGAGCTGCGGATGCGGCACCCGCTGATCGACCCACGGCTGTTCGCCAACCGGAGCTTCTCCGCCTCGAACGCGGTGAGCCTGCTGACCGGGTACACCCTGGCGACTGCCATCATCGGTGGACCGGTGTTCGTGAACCGTGTCCTGAACGCCGGCGCCGATCAATCGGCCCTGGCGCTGACGGCCCTGACCGCGGCCATCGCGGTGGGAGCCGTGGCGGGTGGGCTCCTGTCAGCGATCGCCGGCGAACGGCTGACCACCGTGCTGGGCGTGGCGCTCACCGCGACGGGGCTGTTGCTGGCGGCAACGGGCTGGGGGACCGAGACCGGCGTCGATCGGCTGGCGCGTGACCTGGCCATCTTCGGCGCCGGGTTCGGGCTGACCGTGTCGCCACGGGCCACCGCCGTGGTCGAGGCGGCCGGTGCATCGGCCTATGGCGTGGCCAGCGCGATGCTGCAGATCACCCGCACGGTGGGGATGAGCGTCGGGCTGGCCCTGCTGACCAGCCTCGGCCAGAACCGGATCAACGACCTGACCGCCCTGATCAACGACGACGCGCGACGCGACGCCCTCGTCACCTCGCTGGGCCATCCGGAGTTCGTGGGCGTCGATCCGCGAGCCAGCCTGGCATTGGTGGACCTTCTGGAAGAGTGGTCCCGTGGCGAGGCGGCTGACGTGCTGCGGCTGGTGCTCACCATCGCCTTCATGGTCGCCGTGGCGACCATCCTGCCGGCGCTGATGGTCGGGGCGCGACGTCCGGCCAACGGCCTTGGCGTTGAGGACGCGGACTACTCGGCCGGGTCCGCCACCACCACCAGCTCGCCCCAGTTGCGGTTGTAGCCCTGGCTGGTCTGCAGGGTCAGCCGCTCGTGGTCCGTGGGCAGCGTCCACCGAACGCCGGCCGAGCAGTCGTCGGCCAGTTGCAGGACCAGCGGCAGCTCCACGCCCAGCGCCTGCGGATTGAGCTCCGGATTGGGCGGGTTGTCATCGGGACAGGGGACGTTGGGATGGACCTCGGTCACCACGTAGCGCAGCACCGCTCCGTCCGACATGAGGACCTTGACGCGCGCCCCGAGCTGCACGTTCCAGAGCGGCTTGAACAGATCAAGCAGGGCATGGCCGAACATGTACGAGTTGGTCCCGCGCCCCGGCTGCGATCCTCGTCGCAGGATGAAGGCGGCATGCTCGGGCGGGAAGGAATCGGTCGCCAGGCTGGTCGACTGCTCGACCGGCACGTTGATGCCTACCGACTCGATCTGGAGCTGAACCGCGATCCAGTCCTTCGGAATGGGCGTGGGTTCCGGCGTAGGCTCCGGGGTGGCGGTCGGGCCGCCCGAATCGGTGGCACCGGCCGACGGCGTGGGCGTGGCCAGCGCGACCGGCGTGGCCGTGGGATCGGGGATCGGCGGCAGACTGGAGACAGGCGAGGAGTCCAGGTCCAGCTGGCCCACGATAATGAGGGCCACGCCGGCGACGGCCAGCACCAGGGGCAGCAGCATGCTTGACAGCGAGCGACGCATGACGCGGCGGAGTCTAGCAACGAAGGCCGGCACTCTCCCATGACCAACGCGTCCCGGTCCGGCCCAGACCCGGTCGCCACCGCCCTCACCCTCGCGCGCAGGGCCCTTGGCGCGGCGCCGGCCGGCCTGCTCACCGATCTCGACGGCACACTTGCGCCGATCGTCGACGACCCTGACGGCTCGCGGCCCCTGCCCCAGGCGGTGGCTGCCCTGACTGCGCTGAGCGCTCGCCTGGCGGTGGTTGCCGTCATCTCCGGTCGCGCGCCCGACGACGCCCGAGGGCGCCTGGGGACAGATCGCCTGCTGGTGATCGGTAACCATGGGCAGGAGCACATGGAGCCCGGAGCGGAGCGTGCCCCGCTGTCACCGGCGCTGGTCCAGGCGGCGGAATCGATCCGCACCGCGCTCGCCCGCGTGCCACCCGATGAGGGCGTGTGGGTCGACGACAAGGGGCCGTCGGCCACGGTCCACTACCGGAGCGCGCCCGATCCGAAGGCCGCGGCCGAGCGGATCGCGGTGGCGCTGGGCGACGTGACGGCGGACGGGCTCTCCCTGCGGCCGGGGCGCATGTCCTGGGAGCTGCGGGCTGCAGGTGCCGCCGACAAGGGCACGGCGGCCACGCAGCTCATTACGCGCTACGGGCTCCGCGGTCTGGTCGTGCTGGGGGACGACGTCACCGACCTGGACATGTTCCGCGTGGCCGGGGAGGCGCGCGCCCGCGGCGAGCTGGACGCCGCCGTCCTGGCCGTGGCGGGCGGCGATGAGGTCCCGGCGGCGGTGGCGGCTGCGGCGGACGTC
>DATEOS010000197.1:0-2353 GCA_035273815.1 Candidatus Limnocylindria bacterium | reverse complement strand
AGCGCGCCCGAGCGCGACTGGCGGAATTGGACTTGACCGACGCTCAGATTATCGAACCGACCGCGCCAGGCGCCCGCGCACTTCTCCACCAATACATCGCGGCGTTCGAGAATGCCGACGCCGCCGCACTGGAGCGGTTGCTGACGGAGGACGCCACCTTGGAGGCGACGCCGCTGCGTACCTGGTTCTCCGGCCGCAGCGTCTGCGTGCCGTTCCTGCGCAACCACCTCCTGGGATCGCCTGGTGACTGGCGCATGCTGGTCACCAGCTCCAACGGGCAGCCTGCCGCAGCGGCCTATCTTCGCGACGAGCAGGGCAACTACCGTGCGTACGGAATCTGCGTGCTCACCATCACCAGCGCGGGCATCCGCCGGATCTCCTCCTTCGGCGATCCACAACTGGTCAGCGTGTTCGGGTTCGGGCCGGACGTCCCAGAAGCAAAGGACGCCTGAGCGGCTCCCTCCAGTGCCTGACACACCCGGCGGGACGGGCGGGTACGCCAGCAGCCTTAGGGCCAGCTTCTTCAGGGGCGCGGGCGTTCCGAGCGGTTCCTTTCCCGCTCCCGACGGGTCTTCCTGGGCATAGGCAGACCGCGCTCGGTCACGCGAGCCAACGAAGGGACACCGACTGCCGTGAGCGTTCCCTCCACCATGCGCGCCCTCCAGCAGACGTCACTGAACGGCCCGGGAGACCTGCGCCTGATCACCGACGCACCCGTACCGAGCCCGGGCCCGGGCGAGGTCCTGATCCGGGTCACCGCCGCCGGCATCAACTTCGTCGACATCTCGCAGGCCCGCGGCGCGTTCGCAGGCGGACCCCAGCCGCCGTTTCTGGCGGGTGTCGAGGGCGCCGGTGAGGTCACCGCCGTTGGCGAGGGGGTGACCGGGCTGGAGCCCGGCGCCCACGTCATCGGCGTCGGCATGGGAGGCGGCGCCTTCGCCGAGTACATGGTGCTGCCCGCGGCCGCCGCGCTGCCGGTGCCGACGGGCTGGGCCGACGAGCAGGCGCTGGGCCTGGTCGTGAGCTGGCCGACCGCCCTGGCGGCGCTCAAGCCGCTGGGTGGCGTCGCCGCCGGTCAGACCGTACTGATCCACGCTGCAGCCGGCGGGACCGGCCAGGCCGCGGTCAAGATGGCCAAGCACTACGGCGCGACGGTGATCGCGACGGCCTCGCCTGGCAAGCACGAGGTGGTGCGGGCGCTGGCCGCCGACCACGTCATCGACTCCCGCAGGGCTGACCTCGCGGCCGAGGTCCTGCGACTTACCGGCGGCGCAGGCGCCGACCTGGTGCTGGAGTCGGCTGGCGGCGCCACTCTCGCAGCAAGCCTGGCCGCGACCAAGCGGGTCACCGGCCGGGTCGTCGTCTACGGCCTGGCCAGCGGCGAGGCCGCGATCACCAACTGGGAGTTGGTCTACAAGCATCAGGTCCACGTCATCGGCCTGAACATCGGCATCCTGATCCGGTGCGCACCGCGGCTCTTCGGTGAGGTCATGGAAGAGATGCTTCGACTCGTCGCGGCTGGGGTGCTCGGCCCGGGCCAACCCACGACCTATGCGCTGGCCGAGGGGCCGAAGGCACTCGCGGAGCTGGAAGCGCGGGCCACGGCGGGCAAGCTGGCCCTGCTGCCTTGAGCGGACCGTCACCGTGGTGGGGTAGCCGGCCATCGACCTGTGGGGACCGCGGTCAGGCGTAGGTGGCTCGTAGCTGGGTCAGGACGCGGTCGAGGACTGCGCTGAACACCGTGAGCTCATCGGCGGGGATGCCGCCTAGCACCTGCGCGGTGCCGTGCTCGCGGTCGGCGGTCCAGCCGGCGATGAGTGACCGACCTTGCTCGCTGAGGCGAACCATGGTCGCGCGCCGGTCGGTGGGATGCGCGGTGCGCTCGACGAACCCGGCGGCTTGGAGGGCGTCGACCAGGCCGGTGACGTTGCGGGGCGTGCACTTGAGGACCTGGCTCAGTTCCCGCTGGGTGCGGGGCCCGGTGCCATGTATCACCCACAGCACCTCGGCACGGGCGGGGGTGAGCCCGTGCCCGGCCAGCCGCCTGTTCATCAGCTCGCCCAACACCACGGCGAGGTCGAAGAGCTGATCCATCGCCCGGTCGACCGCGGCTCCACCACCCATGCAGACTCCCAAGATAGTGAAGCGTACTTCACAATGTTGTAAGCTTCCGATTCATGCTAGCCAGAACCAGCCGAACGACCGCGCCAGCGCGCCCGTGGATCCAACGGCCGCTGTGGCAGGTGGGCCTCGCTGCCGCGCTGGTTGCCGCAGCAGTCAGCGTCCTCGTGTACGTGGCCGCTCGCGCTGCCGGTGTCCCGATGGAACTGACCGAGGTGTTCGAGGACCGGTT
>DATEOS010000196.1:0-13638 GCA_035273815.1 Candidatus Limnocylindria bacterium | reverse complement strand
CGCGGCATCGATCAGGCGCCCGGTGATCTCCGGTCCCTCGAAGGTGGGCGGCAGCCAGGATGCGGGGATGTCCAACGCTTCCAGCACGACCGCTGACCAGTCGCGCGCCGCCAGGTCCAGCAGCAGCGTGCCGGCCGCATCGGCCTTGTCGATCGCGTGCTCGCCGGTCAGCCGAAGGCGAACGTAGTCCTTGGGGAGCAACAGGTGGGCGATCCGCGACCACACTTCCGGCTCGTGCTCCCGGACCCAGAGCAGCTTGGGCGCGGTGAAGCCGGTCAGTGCGTCGTTGCCGGTGATCTGGATCAGCCGCTGCGCGCCGACCGCCGCGCGGATCTCGTCGCACTCGGCGGCGGTGCGCTGGTCGTTCCACAGGATGGCCGGGCGCAGCACCGCGTTTGAGGCGTCCAGGAGGATCGCTCCGTGCATCTGTCCGGTCAGCCCAATGCCCTCGACCTCCTCCGCCCGCGTGCGCGTCTCGGCGAGCACGGTTCGGACGGCGGCCACCGTGCCGGTCCACCAATCGCCGGGATCCTGCTCGCTCCAGAGCGGATGGGGCGCGGACAGGTCGTAGGCGGACTGGGCGATGCCTCGGACCACGCCGTCGCCATCAACCAGGATGGCCTTGGTGGCCGTGGTCGAGATGTCGAGCCCGAGGACGAGGCTCACGATCGGGTGGTCAGTCTTCGGCGGAGGCGTCCGCGCCGCTGGCCCAGATGCGCTGGTTGACGAGGTTCTCCAGGTACTCCTGGCGACCCGATACCGGTCGGGGATCGATGCCACCGTCCGCCACCCGTGCACCCAGCGACTCCAGCGAGGCGCCGCCGTCCAGGATCTCGCGCCCGAGCGTGGCGTCCCAGCCGGCATACCGCGCCTCACGCGCCTGGCGCAGGGTGCCACGACGCAGCATGTCGTCCGCCACCAGCAGCGACCGGGCGAGCGTGTCCATGCCGCCGATGTGGGCGTGGAACAGGTCGATCCGATCCATGCTCTGGCGGCGCAGCTTGGTGTCGAAGTTGAAGCCGCCGCTGGAGAAGCCACCGGCCTGCAGGATCTCGTGCAGGGCGAGGGCCAGCTCGTCGACCGAGTTGGGGAACTGGTCGGTGTCCCAGCCGTTCTGGTAGTCGCCGCGGTTGACGTCGATGCTGCCGAAGACGCCGAGTGCAATGGCGGTCGCGACCTCGTGCTGGAAGCTGTGCCCGGCCAGCGTGGCGTGGTTCACCTCCAGGTTGACGCGGTACTCGTCCTCGAGACCATGTCGGGCCAGGAAGCCGTGGACCGTGGCCGCGTCATAGTCGTACTGGTGCTTGGTGGGCTCCTGCGGCTTCGGCTCAATCAACAGCAGTCCGTCGAAGCCGATGCGGTGCTTGTGCTCCGCCACCAGCTGGAGGAAGCGCGCCAGCTGCCGCTCCTCGCGCCCGATGTCGGTATTCAGCAGCGACTCGTAGCCCTCGCGTCCGCCCCACAGCACGTAGTTCGCGCCACCCAGGCGCTTTGTGGCCTCCAGCATCAGGCGGACCTGCGCCGCGGCGAAGGCGAAGACCTCCGGGTCGGGGTTGGTGGCGGCACCGGCGGCGTAGCGTGGGTGGCTGAACAGGTTGGCGGTGCCCCAGAGCAGCCGCGCCCCGGTCTCCTCCATGTGCTGGCCGATGCGCTCCACCATCGCCTCCAGGTTGGCCTGGGTCCTGGCGACGGTCGCGCCCTCGGGGGCCACGTCGCGGTCATGGAACGTGAAGAACGGCGCTCCCAGCTTGCGGATGAACTCGAAGGCGGCATCAACCTTGGCGGAGGCGCCCTCCATCGGGTCGACGCCGGGGCTCAGCCAGGGCCGATCGAAGGTGCCCGCCCCGAAAACATCGGAGCCGGGCCAGTTGAAGGAATGCCACAGGCAGACCGCGACCCGCAGCTGTTCGTCCATGCGCCGTCCGCCGACCAGGCGATCTGGCTGGTACACCTTGAAGGCAAGCGGTTCGTCCGATCCAAGGCCTTCGAAGGGGATCGGTCCGGGGACATCGGGAAAGAACTCGCCTGGCACGCTCCACTCCTCCGCCGCGCTCAGGTTCCAGTCCTTCGAGCCTAGCACAGGTTTGTGCTTCAGTCGCACAAATTCCTCCGGCAAGTGCCGACCCGATGGATCCCACTGACTGTCACGAATGTGACACAAGCGCCACTAACGCGAACCGCGGTGGCGCGTTAGTACATGTGCGCCGGGCATTCGTGTTGGCGAGTCTCTCGCCAGGGCAGCCATGAATGCCCGGCATCTCCATGCCCGGGCCATGGTCGGCGGGGGAGCTAGCGGCCGCGGTCCTCGAATTCAGGATCGACCGGCGCAGTGGGGCCGACATTGTTCAGGGTCGGCAGCAGGATGAAGCCCATCAGCGCCATGGCACCGCCGAAGACGATGAGCAGGACGGCGCCGGCAGCCTCGTAACTGAGGAACCAATAGAGGATGCCGAGCAGCACGAGGCTGACGGGCAGGATGAGGTACGTCCTCAGCGACATGGCCAGATCATACCGTCCGCCTGGCCGGCACTTCCTTGGCAGCTGCCGCCGACAATCTGGGCATATCTATGACTTCAGCAGATCCAGCCACAGTCCGTGCGGGCGATGTCCGGTCGCTCGTCCGAGGGGCGGATGCCGGTGAGCGGCTCGTTGGCCTTCACCAGCGGCCGCGCGTTCAGGATCTCGGCGCTCTCGGCCAGCGTGCCGCGACGGACGGCCGGATCGGTCACGGACGGCGCCATCTCGACCCGCTCGACCACCGCGACGGGCGATGGCCCCGTCGCCTCGCGCGCGGTCACGACCGTGCCGTCCGGGTAGGGGAGCCACAGGCCGCGCATCCTGGCGATGAAGTGCTCCGCCATGCCCGGCACCAGCATGTCCACGATGCCACGCCCGCTGCGGCGGTAGCCGCGGGGTCGCTCATCGGCCTGGACCCGGTCGACGAAGGGCCGCTGCAGCAGCTCCAGGACGGCGACGCTGACGGCCTCCGGTGCGTCGACCCTGGTCTCGCCGCCGGCGAATGTGGCTCGTCCCACTGGCTCCGTCTCGCCGGTCCGGCGGTTGGCGCGCACCAGCTCGAAGACGATGGTGTCCTCGGTGCGTGGGTCGGTCGGCTGGTTCAGCACGTCGGGCAGGATAGACCAATCGCCGGCGCCGGCCGCGGGTTGCATCGCGTCCCGACGGCGGGTGGCGGGCTAAAATCGGTCCATGCAGGCGATCGATGCGACGGGCTATCGCGACATGGCCGAGGACCAGTCGGACGAGCAGGTCGACCGCTGGGCAGCTGACCTGTTCATCGACTTCGCCAAGCGCAGGGGAGTCGGCACCGCCATCGCGGCCTTCTGCCGCGCTGCGCGACTGGATGAGCGCGGCTTCCAGCGCGTCTTCCTGGTCGGCGGTGGCCCGGACCACGTGGTGGGCATCGACACCGGCGGCGCGCTGGCCGCGCCGATCTTCGAGCTGCCGAAGGCGATCGCCGGCCTACGGAAGATCGACCCGCAGGCGCGCGAGCGGCTGATCGACTTCCTGGTCGACCACCGCGAGGTAATGAGCTACACGCCCTAGGAGGCGGCCTCGCGCGACGCCCGGATGATGGCGATCGCGTTCTCCAGCTTGAGCTTGCTGACGGTGAGGTAGCGGGCCAGGTTGTCCCGGTTGGTATCGGGGATCTGCTCGATCACGTCCGGACGGCGCAGCAGGTCAACCAGCTCTTCGATCGCGTCCGCCAGCCTGCCGCGGTTGGTCATCAGGGCGTCGTCGGTGGCGCGGGCGGCCTTGGCCACCGCCACCTCGCCGGCCACCGTCCGTGCCCGACGCTTCGGTCCGTCGCTCTCCCCGCCGGAACCGTTCAGGGCACGCAGCTTGACCAGCGTCAGCTCGCCGGCCGCGACCTTCTTGGCGAGCCGTCGTCGCGTCCGCTCGTCGGTGATCTTCATCAGCTCGTAGGCGTGGCTGATCGTGTCTTTGCGCACAGACACCAGCTCGCGGATCTCCGGTGGCGCATCGGCCAGGCGCATGCGGTTCTCAACGTAGCCCTTGTCCTTGCCGATCTTCTGCGCGAGCTGCCGCACCGAATAGCCCAGATCCATCATCTTCCGGAACATGGCCGCTTCTTCGAGCGGGGAGACGTCCTCACGCTGCAGGTTCTCGATGATCGAGACCTCGAGCGCAGTCTGATCATCGAACTCGGCCACGATGGCTGGGATCGTCTCGCGATGTGCCAGGCCAGACGCGCGCCAGCGCCGCTCGCCGGCGATCAGCTCGTATTTCGAGCCCACCGGCCGCACCAGGATCGGCTGCAGGACGCCGTGCTCGCGGATGGAATCGGCCAGCTCCGTCAGCGAGTCCTCCTCATAGGAGAGGCGCGGCTGCGCCGGGTTGGGCAGGATCTTGTCCACCGGAATCTCCCGGATCTGGGCATGGATCCCCTTCGATTCGATAAGGGAGACGATGCCGGGACCCAGGTCGACGGCCTGTGCCTCGTCAAAGAGACGATGGATGTTCTCGCGGAATGCCGGACCCTTGCTAGCCAAGTTCGATCACCTCGCGCGCCAGGTCACGGAACGCACGTGCCGCGGCCGAGTTGGTGGCGTACTCGGTCACGGGCTTGCCGGTCAGCGGCGCCTCCCCGAGCTTCACCGTCTGTTTGATCATGGTGTTGAAGACCCGATGGTCTCCGAGCTCGCGCAGGTTGGCGAGCATCTCGCGGGCCAGGACTGTCCGGCCGTCAAAGAAGGTGGCCAGCAGGCCAAGGATCTCGAGATCGTGGTTCAGCTTGAGCTTGATCGTGTTGATGACCTTGATCAGCGCGGTCAGGCCCTTGATGGCGTAGTACTGGGTCTGGACCGGGATGATGACCCGGCTGCTGGCGACCAGCGCATTGATGGTGAGCAGGCCAAGCGTCGGCGGGCAGTCGACGATGATCACGTCAAACTGGCGCTGGGTCCAGCCGGCCAGCGCGTCGCGCAGCACCATCTCGCGGCCGATGGCGGTGAACAGCTCGACCTCCGTCGAGGCCAGCTCCAGCGTGGCCGGCGCAACCGACAGGCCTGGCATCTCCGCGGGGCGCACGATTTCGTCGAACGCCACCCGGTCCTCGGAGAGGACATCGGCCATCGATACATGGACCTCGGATAACGAGATGCCGAGTCCGACCGTCAGGTTTGCCTGCGGATCCATGTCGATGCACAGGACGCGGTAGCCAAGCTCGGCCAGCGCGCCGCCCAGGTTGATGGCGGTCGTCGTCTTGCCGACGCCGCCCTTTTGGTTCGCTATCGAGATGACCTTGGTCAACGCATCACCCTTCGCTGGTCGACGTTGGAGGCGGACGTCGTGATCACGACCCGGTCCCGACTATAGCCGTGGCCCTTTCGACGGGACACCCGGGTTATCCACAAAGCCGCGCAGTGTCGATGTCTTTGTGCAAAGACGAGCCCGTATACTCGAAGTTGTCCACCATCCCCATCGGGCCCATAGCTCAGTGGTTAGAGCATCCGGCTCATAACCGGCTGGTCGCAGGTTCGATCCCTGCTGGGCCCACCACCACGCGGAGGACCTTCCTTGTCGACGGCCGATAAGCTGGCGCGCCTCCGGCAGCTGCGAGAGGAAGCGACCGTCGGCGGTGGCGCGGAACGCGTCGAGCAGCAACATGGTCGCGGCAAGCTGACCGCGCGCGAGCGACTTGAGCTGTTGCTCGACGAGGGGACCTTCACGGAGCTGGATGCGTTCGTCACGCATCGCGCCACCGATTTCGGCATCGACCAGGAGGTCTACCTGGGCGATGGCGTGGTGACCGGGCACGGCGCCATCGACGGACGCAGCGTCTTCGTCTACGCGCAGGACTTCACGGTTTTCGGCGGCTCATTGTCGGAGGCGCACGCGGAGAAGATCGTGAAGGTCATGGACCTGGCGCTGGAGAACGGGGCGCCGATCATCGGCCTGTCCGATTCGGGTGGCGCTCGCATCCAGGAAGGGGTCGTCTCCCTGGGTGGCTATGCCGATATCTTTCTCCGCAACACGCTGGTCTCCGGCGTCGTCCCGCAACTCTCCCTGGTGCTGGGTCCGTGCGCCGGCGGGGCTGTCTATTCGCCGGCCATCACCGACTTCACGATCATGGTCGACGGGACGAGCTATATGTTCGTCACCGGGCCGAACGTGGTCAAGACCGTCACGCACGAAGAGATCGACTTCGAGGGACTGGGCGGCGCGCGCGTCCACAACGAAACGAGCGGCGTCGCTCATTTCCTGGCGACGGGGGAGGTTGACGCGATCGACCTGGCGCGGCGGCTCATCGGCTACTGGCCGTCGAACAACGTGGATCCCGCGCCGCGCACGAGCGAGTGGCCGCCGCCGGCGATCGACGGCGACGAGTTGGACTCCCTGGTGCCCGACTCCGCGCAGCAGGCGTACGACATGCACCGCGTCATCGCCGGCGTCGTGGATGCCGAGTCGTTCACTGAGGTGCACGCCCACTTCGCGCGCAACGTGATCTGCGGTTTCGCGCGGGTCGAGGGTCGGAGCGTCGGGATCGTGGCGCAGCAGCCGGAAGTATTGGCCGGGGTGCTGGACATCGACTCGTCGGACAAGGCGGCGCGCTTCGTGCGCTTCTGCGACTGCTTCAACATCCCGGTCGTCACGCTGGTTGACGTGCCCGGCTTCCTGCCCGGCGTCGACCAGGAGCATCGGGGCATCATTCGCCATGGAGCGAAGCTGCTCTATGCGTACTGCGAGGCGACGGTTCCGAAAGTGACCGTCATCACCCGCAAGGCCTATGGCGGGGCGTACGACGTCATGAGCAGCAAGCACGTGCGCGGCGACCTGAACTTCGCCTGGCCCACTGCCGAGATCGCGGTGATGGGCGTGGAGGGCGCGGTGAACATCATCTTCAAGGATCGACTGTCGAAGGCCGATGATCCAGAAGCAGAGCGCGCGAACCTGGTGGCGGAGTACGAGGAGCGGCTCGCCAACCCGTACCTCGCCGCAGCTCGCGGCTACGTCGACGAGGTGATCCTGCCGTCGGAGACCCGCGCCCGCGTGGCCAATGGACTGGCACTGCTGGCGGGCAAGCGCCAATCGGTGCCGGCCAAGAAACACGGCAACATCCCGCTGTAGGGCGGGTGTCCGTGCGCAAAGACAGCGGGCAGTCCGGCCCCTCGATTCGCCGTATCCTGGTCGCCAACCGCGGCGAGATTGCAATCCGGGTGATGCGCGCCTGTCGCGAGATGGGCCTTGAGAGCGTCGCCGTCTACTCCGACGCCGACCGCCAGGCGCCCCACGTCATGGCGGCGGACCAGGCGATGCGGATCGGTCCGCCGGCCCCGGTCGACTCGTACCTGAACGTCGATGCGATCCTGGATGCGGCGCGCCGGTCTGGCGCCGATGCCATCCATCCGGGCTATGGCTTCCTATCGGAGAACGCCAGCTTCACCCGGGCGGTGGAGGCGGCCGGGCTGACCTGGATCGGTCCACCGGCCGCGACCCAGGAGGCGCTCGGGAACAAGCTGGCTGCTCGCCGCGCGGTGGCCGACGCCGACGTGCCGGTCGTGCCCGGACTGCTGGTGGCCCTCGACGTGGAGGGGACGCCGGACCTCGGCGGGGTCGGCTATCCGCTCATGCTGAAGGCCGCCGCCGGGGGCGGAGGCCGGGGCATGCGGCGGGTCGAGGACCCGGCCGATCTGCCACGCGCCATGGCCGCCGCCACCCGCGAGGCGCAGGCCGCCTTCGGTGACGGGACCCTCTACGCCGAGCGGCTGATTGCCCCCGCCCGGCACATTGAGATCCAGCTGCTCGGCGACCGTCACGGTGGGCTGGCGGTGCTGGGGGAGCGGGACTGCAGCGTTCAGCGCCGCCATCAGAAGCTGGTGGAGGAGACGCCGTCGCCGGCAGTGACGGCAGACGTTCGGGCGGCCCTGGCGGAGAGTGCGCGGCGGGTCGCCGCCACGGTGGAATTCCACAGCGCCGCCACCGTCGAGTTCCTGCTCGACGCCGATGGCGGGCACTACTTCCTGGAGATGAACACCCGTCTGCAGGTGGAGCATGGCGTCACCGAGCTGGTGACCGGCATCGACATCGTGGCCTGGCAGATCCGCGTGGCCGCAGGCCTGCCGCTGGACGCCTCCGTCCTGGAGCCGCGCCTTGCCGGCCATGCCATCGAGGTCCGGATCTATGCCGAGGATCCGTTCCACGGATTCCGGCCGGTGGCCGGCACCATCACCGCCTGGCATGCGCCCGATGGGCCAGGCATTCGCGTCGATCACGCCGTCGCCGAGGGGAGGCCGCTCACCGCCGAGTACGACCCACTGCTGGCCAAGCTCATGGTCCACGCCCATGACCGGCCGGCGGCGGTGGCCCGCCTGCGGCGAGCGCTCGATGAGACGTGGGTCGGCGGCGTGCAGACGGACCTCGGCTTCCACCGCTGGCTGGTCGACCATCCCGGCTTCGTCGCGGGCGACTATCACACCGACCTTATCAACCAGGACTGGCCGGAGGCGGCTCCGCCCGATGCCGGCGACCTCGCCCTGGCCGCCACAGCCGCGATCGAGGCCAGGCGGACGTCCCCCGCTGCGGGCAACCGTCGGGTCGCCACCGCGACGGACTCCGACCTGTCCGACTGGGCACGGCTGGCACGCCGCCGCGCGCTCAGGGGAGAGCGAGGGTGACCGACTACGAGGCGCGCTTCGACGGCAACGAGGTGCAGCCTGCCGCCGGCTGGACGCTGGAGTGGGTCGACCGGGAGCGGGGGATCGCGCGCCTGGCCAACGGGCAGGCCAGCCGGCCGGTCCTCGTGGAGGGGGCGGGGAGTGAGTGGTTCGTTACCCTGGCGGGTCGCCGCATCCCGATCAACCTCTGGACCTGGCGGGAGCGGCTGCTGGCCGAGGCCCGGGGCGCGACTGCCGACAGTGGCGCGACAATCGACGTCCGCGCCACCCTGCCCGGCCTGGTGGTGGCGGTCAGCGTGGCCGATGGTGACGAAGTGGAGGCGGGGACGCCCCTCCTCACCATCGAGGCCATGAAGATGCAGAACGAGGTGCGCGCCCCGCGAGCCGGCCGGGTCGCGGCGCTGGGCGTGACGACCGGCCAGCCGGTGGCCACCGGCGTGCTGCTGCTGCGCATCGAGTGAGCGCTCCGCCGAGCGGCAGCGACCCCGCCGGTACAATCCGGCGCGTGAGCCAGGCCCAGGAGACGCCGCCACCAGCGCATCGGTCCACATCAGGCGTCGAGATCAGGACCGTCTACGGGCCGGCTGATTTGGCCGGCTTCGACCCGACCGAGCAGCTGGGCGAGCCGGGGACCTACCCGTTCACGCGGGGCATCCATCCAAGCGGCTACGGCGGCCGGTTGTGGACAATGCGCCAGTACGCGGGCTTCGGCTCGGCCGAGGAGACGAACCGCCGCTTCCACTACCTGCTGGAGCGCGGCCAGAGTGGCCTATCGGTGGCCTTCGACCTGCCGACCCAGATGGGCTACGACAGCGACGCGACCATGGCGGCCGGTGAGGTGGGCCGGGTGGGCGTGCCGATCGACAGCGTGGAGGACATGGCCCTCCTGCTCGACGGGATCGACCTCGGCACCGTCAGCACCAGCATGACCATCAACGCCACCGCGGCCATTCTGCTGTGCCTCTACCAGGCGGTCGGTCGCCGGCAGGGAACGGATGCATCACGGCTGCGCGGCACGGTCCAGAACGACATCCTGAAGGAGTACATCGCGCGCGGGACCTACATTTTCCCGCCGGAGCCTTCGATGCGGCTGGTGACGGACACCTTCGCCTACTGCCGGACCGAGCTGCCGGCCTGGAACACCATCAGCATCAGCGGTTACCACATGCGCGAGGCGGGCTCGACGGCCGCCCAGGAGGTGGCATTCACCATCGCCAATGCAATCGCCTATGCCGATGCGGCGGTGACCGCCGGACTGGCCTTCGAGGAGTTCGCGCCTCGTCTCTCCTTCTTCTTCGCGGCGCACAACGACCTCTTCGAGGAAGTTGCCAAGTTCCGCGTGGCCCGCAGGGCCTGGGCGCGGGTCGCCCGCGGTCGATTCGGTGCGACCAGCCGCGAGAGCCAGGCGATGCGCTTCCACGTGCAGACCGGCGGCTCCACCCTCACCGCGCAGCAGCCGGACACGAACGTCGTCCGCACGACCGTCCAGGGCCTGGCTGCCGTTCTGGGTGGTGCGCAGAGCCTGCATACCAACGCGCTTGACGAGGCGCTCGGCCTGCCCAGCCCGTCCACCGCCCGCCTGGCCCTGCGAACTCAACAAGTGTTGGCTTACGAGTCGGGCGTCACCGGCCCAATCGACCCGCTGGGCGGCTCGTATTACGTGGAGGCGCTGACGGACGCGCTCGACGAGCGGGTCACCGCCGAGCTGTCCGAGATCGACCGACGCGGCGGGACGCTGGCTGCCCTGGCCGACGGCTATCAGCAAGGCGAGATCGCCCAGGCGGCCTACGAGTTCCAGCGGGCCGTGGAAGCGGGCGAGTTGATCGTGGTGGGCGTCAACGCCTTCGCCGAAGGCGGCGACGAGCAGCGCCCCGCCCCGCAGCAGATTGACCCAGAGGCGGAAGCGCGCCAGGTGGCTCGGACCCAGGCGGTGCGTGCCGGTCGTGACCGGGCCGCCGCCGACACTGCCGTGGCAGCCCTGACCGCCGCGGCGACCGGGACGGAGAACGTACTGCCGCGGATCCTTGCCTGCGTGGAGGCCCGCGTGACATTGGGTGAGATCTCCGACGCGCTGCGCGACGTCTGGGGCGAGCACCGGCCATGACGATCGGCGCCATCCACCACGTCGCCGTGGTCGTGCGCTCCATCGACGAAACGCTGCCGCGCTACCAGCGCCTGTTCGGCTGGCGCCCCGAGCGCGCTCCCTTCGACTTTCCGCAGCAGGGCGTGCGTCTCTGCTTCCTGCCCACGGGGGACGGGGCGGCAACGCGCATCGAGCTGGTGGAGCCTGTCGACCCGGCGGGAGGCGTCGCCCGCTTCCTGGCGGAACGGGGCGAGGGTCTGCACCACGTCTGCCTGGTGAGCGACGACCTGCCGGGTGACCTGGCCGCGCTGGCCGCGGCGGAGGCAGAGCTCGTCGACAGCGAGCCCCGCACGGGCGCGCACGGCCGGGTAGCCTTCATTCACCCCCGCACGCTCAATGGCGTGCTCTGGGAGCTGGTCGAGCAGCCTGGTCACGAAGGAGAGGCATGAGGAAACCGGACTCGCAGGCCGAGCGGCAGGAGGTCCCCGAGCGCCCCATGCTGCAGGGCGAACGGATCTGGCTGCGGCCCCTCGAGGAACGCGACATGCCGGCCTATGCCGCCGGGATCAATGACACCGCGGTCGGCATTCCGGCCGGCTATCGATGGCCGATGAGCGCCGACCACGCCCGCGCCTGGCTGGACCGCCAGCAGGACAGCGTCAAGCGCGGCGATGCCTTTCTCTATGCCATCTGCGAGGTGGGAGACGACCGATTCATCGGCACCACCTGGCTCCATGAGGTGTCCTGGCTGGACGGCAGCGCAGAGCTCGCGATCTACATGGATCACGATCACCTTGGCGCCGGGTGGGGTACGGATGCGGTGCGTACGATCGTGCGCTTCGGGTTCGTCTCTCTCGGGCTGACGCGGATCTGGCTCACTGTCGACGCCGACAACGCGCGGGCGATCCGCGCGTACGAAAAGGTCGGCTTCCGGACGGAGGGCATCATGCGCCAGTCGCGGCGCGGCCTGAACGGGCTCGCCGATTCCCTCATGATGGCGCTCCTCCGCGACGAGTGGGAGGCCGCCAAGGGGTCCGGTTAGCGCACCCCCGCGTCGCGCAGCAGGGCCGGGATCTCCGACGGTGAGTCCGCCACCCGCACGCCGGCTGCGTCCAGCGCCTGGCGCTTCGACTCGGCCGTGCCGGCGCCACCGGAGATGATCGCGCCGGCGTGCCCCATCCGCCGTCCCGGCGGTGCGGTGCGGCCCGCGATGAACGCCGCCATCGGCTTCCGCACCTCCCGCTCCACGAAAGCCGCCGCGCGCTCCTCCTCCTCGCCGCCGATCTCGCCGATCATGACGATCGCCTCCGTCTGCGGGTCACGGTTGAACATGTCCAGGACGTCGATGAAGCTGGTGCCGATGATCGGGTCGCCGCCGATCCCGACGCAGGTCGACTGGCCCACGCCGGCATCGGTCATGGCCTGCACGACCTCGTAGGTCAGGGTGCCGGAGCGGCTCACCAGGCCCACCGAGCCGGGCCGATGGATGGAGCCGGGGATGATCCCCACCTTGGCCTCGCCGACCGTGGTGGCGCCGGGACAGTTCGGCCCGATCAGCCGCACGTCGCGCGCTCTCAGGGCGTGGTAGACGCGCAGCATGTCCAGCGCCGGCACGCCCTCGGTGATGCAGACCACCAGCGCCACGCCGGCATCGGCCGCCTCGAGCATGGCGTCGGGCGCAAAGGCGGCGGGTACGAAGATGCACGAGGTGTTGGCGCCGGTCTGCGCGACCGCGTCGGCCATGGTGTCGAACACCGGCACACGCCCGTCCAGGGTCATCTGCCCGCCCTTCCCGGGCGTGACCCCGGCGACCAGCGGCGTGCCGTACTCGAGCATGGCGCGCGAGTGGAACTCGCCCTCGCGGCCGGTGATGCCCTGGACCACCAGCCGGGTCTCGCTGCCGACCAGGATGCTCATGCGGGCGCTGCCGCGGAGGCGGCCGCCACCGCCTTGGCCGCCGCGTCGTCCAGCGAGTCGGCGGTGATCAGGTTCGCCTCGGCCAGGATGGGTCTGGCCTCTTCGGCATTGGTGCCCACGATGCGCACCACCATCGGCACGTCGCGCTCGAGCTGCCTGCGAGCCTCGACGATGCCGCGCGCCACCTCGTCGCCCCGCGTGATGCCGCCGAAGATGTTGACCAGGATGGCCTTCACGTTCGGGTCGTCCAGGATGATCCGGAACGCGGCAGCCACGCGGTCCGCCTTGGCCCCGCCGCCGATGTCCAGGAAGTTGGCGGGCTCGCCGCCAGCCAGCTTGACCAGGTCCATGGTGGTCATTGCCAACCCGGCGCCGTTGACCATGCAGCCGATGCTGCCGTCCAGCTTGATGAAGTTGATGCCCGCCTCGCGCGCGGCGATCTCTGAAGGCTCCTCCTCGTTCAGGTCGCGCATCGCCTCCAGGTCCGCGTGGCGGAAGAGGGCCGAGTCGTCGAGCACGATCTTGGCGTCCAGCGCCAGCAGCTCGCCCGCATCGGTGATCACCAGCGGGTTGATCTCGGCCAGGTCGGCATCGGCTCCCATGAAGGCGTCGTACAGCCCGCGCAGGACCGATGAGAACGCCGGCCGCAGCTCGGCCGGCAGCCCCAGGAAGAAGGCGGCGCGCCGGACGTTGTGGTCCTGCAGGCGCAGCAGCGGGTCGATCGGCAGGCGCAGGATCGCCTCGGGGTTGGTACGGGCTGTCTCCTCGATCTCAACCCCGCCTTCGGCGCTGGCGATGATGGTCACCGCCTTGGCGCCACGGTCCAGGATCAGCCCGAGGTAGAACTCCTTGGCGATGTCGGCGGCGGGCGCCACCAGCACGGTCTGCACTCGAACGCCCTTGATATCCAGGCCGATGATCTCGCGGGTCCGCTGCTCGGCCTCGTCCGGGTTGGCTGCCAGCTTGACGCCGCCGGCCTTG
>DATEOS010000195.1:0-3248 GCA_035273815.1 Candidatus Limnocylindria bacterium | reverse complement strand
GCCAGCTGACCTTGAGACGCTGGCTGAGGGACTAGGGCGTGTCTGCCATCGCTCCGGCAGCGGCGGTCATGCGACCGACCACCCCGGAGGTCGTCCTGCCGCGGCCCGCGGTGGTGTGGGGCATGCTCTTTGCGCGCAGCGCGCTCGCCTTCATGCTCCAGGCGGCCCTCGCCCTGGCCTTCGTCATTGGCGGCGCGACCGATCCCTGGCGTGCCGCGGCCGATTGGTGGCTGGGCACGTTCGCGCTCGTCAACGTGATCGTCCTGCTGCTGCTCCATCGGGCCCTGCAGGGAGAGGGTCGAAGGCTGCGCGATCTCTACCGGATCCGGCGCGGCGCGGTTCGCACCGACCTGCTGTGGCTTGTGGGCGTGCTGGTGGTGGCCGGACCGCTGGGCATGCTGCCGAACCTGTTGCTGGGCAACGTGCTGTGGGGGTCGGCGGCCGTTGGCGCCGACCTGAGCTTCCGGGCGATCCCCGTATGGGGGGCGTTGATCATCCTGGTGACCTTCCCCATCGTGCATGCCGCGGCCGAGCTGCCGACCTACTTCGGCTACGTGATGCCCCGCCTGCGCACGCTGTACGGCTGGGGACCGATGGCGTTGCTGATCCCCGCCGTGGTGCTCTCAACCCAGCATGTCTTCCTGCCGTTGCTGTTCGACTGGCGCTTCGTGGTGTGGCGGGCGCTGATGTTCCTGCCGTTCGCCTTGTGGTTGGGGTGGTCGCTCTCCCGTCGGCCGAGTCTGCTCCCGTATCTCGTGGTGGCCCACGCCTTGCTCGATGCCTCGCTTCCGGTGCTGGTGCTGGCCGCATCCCTTTGAAGGACGGCGTAGGGGCGCCGCCATCGTGGCCCACCGCGGGTGACGCACTAACGAGCGCGCGGCGTCAGCCGCCGCGCGCTCAGGCTGGCACGCAGCCGCTATGCCTGCGCAGCTCCCTCAGGGGTGCGGAGACCGGCCAGGCGGGCCTCCACCTCCGCCTCGGTATCGGCGTCCTCCAGCGAGGCGAACTCCTCCTCCAGCGATGAGGCCGACACCTCGGACATGCCGCGGGCCATGGCCTCTTCCCGCCGGATGCTCTCCTCGAAGCGGTTCAGCTCCGAGGTCGGGTCCATCACGCTCACCTCGCGCACGGCCTCCTGGACCTGGCGCTGGGCGGCGGCCATCTTGGCGCGGCTGACCAGTTCATCGCGCTTCTGGACCAGCTCCTCGCGCTTGATGCGCAGCTTGTTGAGGCCGTCCTTCAGCTGATCGGTCAACTGGGTCTGCTGCTCGATCTGGGTCTTGAAGGTCGCCACCTGGTTCTCGAAGCTGATCTGCCGGCGAATGGCGATCTTGGCCAGCTCGGTGAACCGATCTGCCTCCGCTGTGTTGCCGGCGGCCCGGCTCTCATCGGCCTTGCGGGCGGCCGCGCGGGCCTTGTCACCCCAGTCCACCGCGGCCGTCTGGGCCTCCTGGTAGTCGTCCTCCAGCAGGCGCAGGTTGCCAACCGTCTGGGCGACTGCCTCCTCTGCCTCCGCGATGTTGTTGGTGAAGTCGCGCACCAGTTGATCCAGCATCTTCTCCGGATCCTCGGCGCTGTCGAGCATGGCGTTGATGTTCGCGCGGACCAGCTGCCCGATCCGCCCGAGGATGGTTGTCTGTGCCATTGGTCTCCTCCATTGGACTTCCCCGACGGGCCGTGCGGCCGCCGGAATCGATTGTCGCCTACCAACCTCCCCCGCGCGAGTGGCCCCCTCCACCGCCGCCGAATCCCCCACCGATGCTGCGGCCGCCTCCGAAGCCGCCGCCCCCGAAGCCTCCACTGCCACGGCCCAAGCCGCCGAAGCCGCCGCCTCCCCCACCCCAGCCACGACCGCCGCCGGACAGGATGGAGCCGATGATGCCGCCGATGATCGCGCCGCCCACGTCACTGCCCCAGTTCGCCTGGCGACCGGTGGGATACGGCTGGCCGCCGATCACCACGGTGCCACCGCGGCCCTGATCCATCGTGGCGCTGAAGTCGTTGCGTGCCCGCTCGTAGGCCGCCTCCGCCAGCTCGCTGGCCCGGCGCGCATCGGCCAGTGCCGCTGCGGGATCGGTCTCGCGCGTCATGCGGGCCCGGTTCAGCGCCTCATCAGCCTCCGACAGGGAGGTGCGTGCCCGCCGGCCGATGCCGTGGCCGCGGCTGGCGATGAACTCCTCCGCCCGATCCGCGGACAGCTCTGCCGCTCGGATGGCGGCGTCCACCGCCGCCAGCTCCTTTGCCCGCCGCTCTTCGCCCTCCCGGACCTTGGCGACCACCTGCTCCCCCGCCGATTCGGCCTCACGCGCCAGGCGATAGGCCAATACCAGGTCACTGGGCGAGCCCTGCCTGGCCGCCTCCGCCGCGTCGAGCTTCTGGAGTGCCGCGGCCAATTCGTCCTGCTGGTCCGTGTCGGCCGCACCGGCAACGACCGTGCGCGCTTGCTCCAGGTCCGCGCGGGCACTGGCCAGCGCCGCGTCGAGGTTGGCCCGTGCCTCCTCCAGCGCCGCGGCCTCGCGATCGATCGCGTCCAGCAGCGCGGTCGCCTGTGCCAGCGCGTCCTGCGATGCCTTTGCCGCCCGTGCCGCCGCTCCGCCGTCGCCACCCTTGAGCGCGGCCAGGCCGTCGGTCGCAGCCCGACCGGCCAGCTCCAGCCGCTTGTGTGCCTCAGCGATGTTGCCGTGGAGCGCCTGCGCACTGCCGCGCGCATCGGTTCGCAGGCCGGCCAGCGTCTCCTCGGCCGCCGGCAGCCTGGCACCCACTTCGGCGACCCGGCGCTCCTGCTCGGCCAGCACCTCTGGTGCCCTCCGTTCCAGGTCCCGCAGCTCCTGGAAGCGCTTCGTCTGTGCCTCAACCAGCTCATGGGCCTTGTCGCAGTGGGCCACGATCTGATTGAGCATCTGCTCGCGCTCGGGAGGCGCTTCCGGAGTGCCGTCATCCAGCTGCTGGCGGATGCGGAAGGCGTTCTTCAGCTCCTCGCGCGCCGCGGTGAGCGCGACGCCGAACGGCTCCGCCGCCTCCTTGCCGAACTCCGCCTCGACGAAACCCAGCTCCTGCGTGTTATGCCGCAACAGCTCATCGGTCTCGATCAGGAGGGTGTTCGCGCGCTGCGACAGGCCACGCAGCCGCCGCTCGCGCTCCCGATCGTCCTCCTCGGCCGCCCGTCCGGCCCGCCAGCGGCTGAACAGGATCCAGCCACCCACGCCGATCGCCGCCACGGCCAGCAGCACAAAGAAGATGTTCGGCCC
>DATEOS010000194.1:0-4252 GCA_035273815.1 Candidatus Limnocylindria bacterium | reverse complement strand
CAGCGTGGTCTTCGGCGGCTTCAGCGCCGATGCCTTGGCGGGGCGCATCGAGGACGCCGAATGTGTGGCAGTGATCACCGCCGACGGCGGCTATCGCAAGGGCGCCACCGTGACGCTGAAGGCTAAAGCGGATGAGCCGATCGAGCGGACCTCATCGGTCAGGCACTGTGTGGTGGTCAAGCGCACGGGCGACGAGGTCGCCTGGACGGACGGGCGGGACCTCTGGTGGCACGACCTGGTGGACGGCCAGCCCACCGTTGCCGATCCGGAGCCCATGGACTCCGAGGACCTGCTCTATCTGCTGTACACCTCCGGCACGACCGCCAAGCCCAAGGGGATCATGCACACCACCGCCGGCTACCTGGTGGGGACCAGCACCACCCATCGGTACATCTTCGACATCAAGCCGGAGGACGTGTACTGGTGCATGGCCGACATCGGCTGGGTGACCGGGCACTCCTACATCGTGTACGGCCCGCTCGCCAATGCGACCACCGGGATCATCTACGAGGGTGCCATCGACCATCCTGACAAGGACCGATGGGCCCAGGTCGCAGCCAAGTACGCCGCGACGATCCTGTACACCGCCCCAACCGCCATCCGGGCGCTGATGAAGTACGGCCACGAGGCGTTCGCGGGTGACGACCTCTCGTCCCTCCGCCTGCTCGGGAGCGTGGGTGAGCCGATCAACCCCGAGGCATGGGCCTGGTACTGGAAGTACATTGGCGGCGAGCGCTGCCCGGTGGTCGACACGTGGTGGCAGACCGAGACGGGCATGATCATGATCACGCCTCTTCCGGGGATCACCACCGCCAAGCCGGGCTCTGCCACCTTCCCGTTCCCCGGCATCAAGGCGGACGTGGTAGACGAGGCGGGCAACTCCGTGCCGCTGGGCAGCGGCGGCTACCTGGTCCTGGAGCGGCCGTGGCCGTCGATGCTGCGCGGCATCTATGGCGACCACCAGCGCTACGTCGACACGTACTGGAGCCGCTACCCGGGGCGCTACTTCGCCGGCGATGGCTGCAAGCGCGACGAAGAGGGCTACTACTGGCTGCTCGGCCGGGTCGACGACGTGATGAACGTCTCCGGCCACCGCATCTCGACCACGGAGGTCGAGTCGGCGCTGGTGTCGCATCCGGCCGTCGCCGAGGCCGCGGTGGTGGGCCGCACCGACCCGATCACCGGCCAGGCGATCTTCAGCTACGTGATTCTGCGCTCCGGGAACGAGGCCTCGGACGAGCTCGGCGGGGAGCTGCGCGAGCACGTGGCCGACATGATCGGCAAGTTCGCACGGCCCAAGCAGGTCATGTTCACGCCGGACCTGCCCAAGACGCGCTCCGGCAAGATCATGCGGCGCCTGCTGCGCGACATCGCGGAGCAGCGGTCGCTGGGTGATGTCACCACCCTGGCCGATACCAACGTGGTGAACACCATCCGCGAGCAGTCAGGGACGGGCGAGGACTAGCCTCTAGGTGCCCTCGGCGACGGTCACCACCACGTTGGTGACATCGCCGGCGTTTTGGACGGCGACGGTGGCGCCCAGGCCCTGGCCCGTCTCATCCGTGCCGAATGCCACGGCGTAGGTGTTGGCCAGGTCGGTGGTGGTGAGGACCGTCATGTTCAGCTCGGCGATCTTCTGCACGTAGAAGCTCTTCAGGTCACCGACGGTGTCGGTCGACTCGTACGAAACCAGCACGGCGCCGCCCGCCGCGGTCCTTGAGAGCTCGGTCGAGTTCGGTGGGACCAGCGCGTTGAGCAGGCTCTCGGCATCGATCGCGCCGGGCCCGCCATCGTCAGAGCTCTCGGCAGCGGACTCTGCCGGCTGGGACGCGCTGGACACCGTACTGGGCTCGCCGCCGGTCGACTCGGCCGTGCTGGAGGTGTCAGGTCCTCCGCCGCAGGCGGCCAGTGCGACTACCAGGGCGCCAAGGAGCAGGGTTCGCAGGGACCGCATGTGGGCAAACCTCCGTGTGCCTGGCCGTCGACGCCGGGGGAGCCCGGGACGGTCAGGTGTGGGCGGACCGTACGGGTCCCTTGGACCTGCGTCAAGCGATGTGCGGACACGTCGCTTACAACGGGTACGGGCGAAGGCCCATCGCCTCCGCCGCTGATCCCTCCGCCGGGCCGTATGATCGGCCCATGAGCCAGCCGACCGATGCCGCGGCCGACTACCTGATGACCATCCGCTACATGCACGGCGAGGGGCAGCCGGTGATCGCCGCGCGCCTGGCCGAGCGCCTGGGCGTCTCCGCCGCCACCGTGTCGGAGATGGTCAACCGGCTGGCGCGCGAGGGCCTGCTCGCGGTCGACGAGACGACGCGCCAGCTGGAGCTGACCAATGACGGCCGCGCCACCGCCGAGCGCACCTTTCGCAGCCACGCCCTCAGCGAGTGGCTGCTGACCGAGGTGATTGGCCTGGGCTGGGCGGAGGCCGATGAGGAGGCGCATCACCTGCAGCACGCCCTCAGCGAGCGGGTGACGGACCGCATCGACGACCTGCTCGGCCACCCGCCGACCTGCCCCCACGGCAACCCGATCCCGCGCAACGGCAAAACACCAGAGCGCCCCGCCGGCATCCCCCTGAGCCAGGCCGCAGCCGGCGAAGAGGTCACCATCCTGCGCGTCACCGAAGAGGCGGAGGAGGACGCGCGCCTGCTCACCTTCCTCCAGGAGCACGCAGTGCGGCCGGGCAGCGTGTTCGCCGTGGACGAGGTGGCGGAGCACATCGGCACCATGACCCTGCGCGGACCGAAGGGGGAGGTGACGCTGGGCCTCACCGCCGCGGCCAAGCTGCGCGCGCTCCCCGGAAGGGCGGATCCGGATCTCTTCCATCGCGTCCCGGAGCGGGCGCGGCTCGCTGCCGGCGCCGTCTCGGCAACCTGATTTGCTACGATGCCGCCCTGGTGACCAAGAACCGTAATCGCCGCATCATCATCGCCACCGTCTCCACGGTGCTGTGGCTTGGCTACATGGTCGTTGGCCTGGCGCTGATCAACTACATCTACCCGACCGAGCGCGGCCAGGGACCCGAGGGGACCGCCGCCTTCATCGGTCTGATCTGGGGGGTCGTCACGTGCGGCTTCGTCATGTGGGCAGCGCAGGACTGAGCCGTCCGGAGCCGCTGACTGAGCTCCGGCTCGGCGTGCGGCGCGCGGTCGTTGACGATGCGCCGAGCCTCTTTCAGCTGATCTCGGACATCGACCGCCACGACTTCGGCGACGTCGACATGACCGTCGAAGAGGTTCGCGACGACCTCGCCGGCTTCGACCTGGACAACGACAGCTGGCTCGTCTTCCAGCCCGAGGCGGACGGCGAGCCATTGGTCGCCTTCGCCGCCATCGAACCGCGCGCCGATGAGGAGTTCCGTGGCCAGGTCTCGGTCCATCCCGATTGGCGGGGCCGCGGCATCGGCTCCGCGCTGGCCCAGGAGCTCGAGCGGGCCGTCCGCGACCGGCTCCCCGATCCCACCGAGCAGACCCCGATCCTGGGCTTCGTCAAGGGCGACTCCGCGCCCGAGCGGCAGTGGGTCGAGGGCCTGGGCTACTCATGGTCGCGCCGCTTCTGGCGCATGCGGATCGACCTGGAGGCACCGCCGCCCGAACCCGAGTGGCCGGAGGGCATCACCGTCCGCGACTTCGTGCCGGGACAGGACGAGCGCGCCATGTATGACGCCCAGGAGGAGGCCTTCGCCGATCACTGGGGCCACGTTCCGCGTCCGTACGACGACTTCGTCAAGCGCCTGGAGCGCAGCGACTTTGATCCGTCGTTGTGGCACATGGCCATCGACGGCGATCGGGTCGTGGCCACCGCCAGCAACTCAACCCTGGCGGACAACGTTGGCTGGGTCAGCGGCCTGGGCACCATCCCCGCCTACCGGCGGCGGGGCATCGCGCGGGCCATCCTCCTGCACTCCTTCGGCGCCTTCTGGCGGCGCGGCATGCCCAGCGTGGCGCTGGGGGTCGATGCGGACAGCCTGACCGGCGCCACGGGACTGTATGAATCGGTCGGGATGCGGGTCGTGCAGCAGTACGACCAGTTCCGGAAGCTGATCGCCTACTCGTCCACCGAGTAGTGGTGCGCCGTGGGCGGGTGCTCACGGTCCAGCGCGGGCTGCAACAGGCGCTCGTAGAGGCCCGGGCGCCGGTCGCCAATGGTGTCCCACTCGTGCTCGCCGGGCCGCCGCCGGACGTGGGTGGCGCGGGCCGTCTCCGGGTCGATGTCGGCCACCAGCAGCTCCTCGTCCGTATCCGAC
>DATEOS010000193.1:0-7203 GCA_035273815.1 Candidatus Limnocylindria bacterium | reverse complement strand
GCGCCAGGCTGCCGCCCATGATGCCGACGTCCGCCCCGACCACCACGGTTGGCAGGCCCAGCCGGTCGAAGATGCGGGTGTAGGCCGCGTGGTGGGCCTGGTAGGAGGCATCCAGCCCGGCCGCATCGGCATCTAGGGAGTAGGAGTCCTTCATCACGAACTCGCGCACGCGGATGAGGCCGCCGCGCGCCCGCGGCTCGTCACGGAACTTGGTCTGGAAGTGGTAGACGATGGCCGGCAGCTGCCGATAGCTCTTGACCAGGTCGCGCAGCAGGTCGGCAACGACCTCCTCGTGGGTCATGGCCAGCACCATGTCCCGGCCACCGCGGTCCTTGAAGCGAACCAGCTCGGGCCCGATCTTGGCGTAGCGGCCGGATTCCTTCCACAGCTCGGCGGGGTGGACGACCGGCATCTCCATCTCCTGGCCGCCGATGCGGTCGATCTCCTCGCGGATCACCTGCTCGATGCGCCTTTGCACGCGGAACCCCAGCGGCAGCAGCGTGTAGATGCCGGCGCCCAGCTGCCGCACGTAGCCGGCGCGCACCAGCAGCTTGTGGCTGACCATCTCGGCCTCGGCCGGATCGTCGCGCAGGCTGGAGAAGAAGAGGTGTGAGAGCCGCATGGGGCGTGAAGGATAGCGGGAGCGCGGCCGCTAGCGGGCGGCGACCAGGCGGGCGCCCACAAGGTGCTCCGAGCTGCGCAGTCGGTTCAGCGGCAGCAGCGCGATGACGATCAGCACGCTGCTGGTGATGAACAGACCGTCGATGCCGGCCAGGCTGCCGGCGGGCCCACTGATCAGCGCCCCCAGGATCTGGCCAACGCCCAGGAAGACCGAATAGAGGCCCATGATCGCGCCGCGGTCGGCCGGGTAGCTCTCGGTGATGTCGGCCAGCAGCCCCAGCGCCGCCGGCGTGGCGCCCGACATCACGAACAGCCCGATCCCCGCAACCGCGACCAGGGTCAGCTGGAACGGCGTCGGCCAACCCTCCGAGTGATTGAGCGCCAGGCCGGCGGCCAGCATGACCAGCGCGCCGACCAGGCCGATGGCGATGATGCTCGTCCGTCGATAGCGCTTGAACCGATTGCCCCAGTACCACAGGCCGGCCACAAACACCGATCCGACCGCGACGAAAGCGACGCTCACGCTGGTGGGACTGATGCCCTGCATCAGCAGCTGGTTGCTGAACTCCGGTGGTGGATCGCGCACCAGCTGGAAGATCGATTGGGTGGTCCAGGAGCCGAGCACCGCGTTCAGTGCGATCCAGGTCGGAGCCAGCAGCCAGACCCGCGACGAGCCCAGGATGCGGCGGTAGCGGCCCAGGTCGATGCGCTGCGGTCGCAGGTCGCGGTCATCCGCCGCATCGTCGGACTCCGGTGCGTGGTGCAGCTCGCTCACTCCCCAGCGGTAGATGGCGAACGACAGGACGTAGATGGCGCCGTTGATCACGAAGCCGACGCGGCCGATGGTGTCGAAGATCGGCCCGGCGGCCACGATGCCGAAGCCGATGCCCAGCAGCGTGGCGGCCTCGAAGCGCGAGACCGCCCGGCCGCGGATCGACTGGTCGCCGGAGGTGGCCAGCGCGATGTAGCCCAGGATCGACGGGATGGACGCGGCCGCGGCCGCGCCCTCGAGCAGGCGCGTGCTGCCGATGATCCACAGGTCGACGGTGACTGCCGTGATCAGGACTGCCACCACACCGAAGATGGGGCCGATCTGCATGATCCGGTGCGCGCCGTAGCGGTCCGACAGGTAGCCGAAGGGCGGGGAGAGCACCAGCTCGGCCAGGAAGTAGGTGGCGGTCAGGATGCCAACGGTGGTGCTGCCGACGCTCACCCCGCCGTAGTCGGGCAGCGAGTCCAGGTAGTAGACCAGCAGGCCACCGGTCAGGCCCGTGCTGAAGCGCAGCGTGAAGGTGCCGAGCAGGACCGCAGAGATCGATCGGTTCACGGGAGGAATGCGGCCTGGCCGTTGCGCCGGCGCTGCCGCCCGAAGAGAAGGCCAAGGAACAGCGCGTCGAGCAGCAGGATGGCTCCGCCAACAACCATTACCCGGACACGGCCGGCGTCGTCCGCGCCATCCCGCGCAGCAGCCGCTCGGGCGGCTGCCCGGCCGGCCTGCTCGAGGTCCCCGGATTCGAACGCCTCGCGCGCTTCGGCCAGCTCCGCCTCCGGATCGGTGCCGAACAGGCCGATCGACTCGACCAGCGCGGGCTCAACGTCCAGCTCCGCCGAGGCCGACGTCAGCTCGGCCAAAGCGTCGCGTTCAGCATCGGCCTCGGTCGCCGCCGCCGGCAGACCGCCATCGCCCTCGAACGCCGCGCGCAACGTGTCGGGCGGCGTCAGCTCCAGATCGGCCGCGGTCTCCTGGATCCGGTCGCGGTCCGCCAGGACCTCGTTCGCGTCGTCGAGCGCGTCGCGCGCCTCGTCGAAGTGCCACGCTCCCAGATCGGCCCGGATGGACTCGGGCAGCTCCCAGTCCTCGGCCGTCGCGACGGTTTCGGCGTAGGCGTGTCGGGCTGCCTGGCGCGCCGCCAGCTGCCGCTGCTGTTCGTCGCTGACGACCCAGTCCTGCCACAGGTCGGTGTACGACGCGCCGGTGCGCTCCTCCAGCAGGTCCAGCAGCTGCTGCCAGCCTGCCAGGTCGAATTCGACACCACGTGCCGCCGCCCCGCCCGCATGGATCGGCTGGTAGGCCATCTCCGCCGCGTCGGCCGCCTGCCAGACCTCACGCAGGCCCGCCAGTTCGGCCCGATCGGCGATACGCCGTGCCAGCGAGTAGGTTGCGGCATAGGCGAAGTCCTCCACCTGCAGCGACTCGACGCCAATGGCGCCCCAGTCGTTGAGCGGGATTCGGGAGTCAAGTAGCTCAGCGGTCAGGTCGAAGGTGGCTCCGCTGGCCCCAATCCTTCGACCGGCGGTCACGCCGTAGAACTCGGCCCATGCCTCGCCAATCCATCGGTCCTCGAAGAAGTCGCCGTTGAACCAAAGGTGTGCTGCCTCATGGAGGGTTACGAAGCCGTCGGCGTCGTAGCGCACCCGGATCACGCCCGTCACGCGGTTGTAGATGCCCGCGTACTCGCCGAGCCTCGAGGTCGCGGCCTCCTCGACGCTGAGCCGGCCGCTGACCGGGTAGTCGACCCCGATCAGGGCCTGGAGCGTTGGCAGACCGCGGCGCAGCAGCCTGGTCACCTGCTCGTCCCAGACCGGATCGTCCTCCCAGGCGCGGATGAGCAGCTGGGCGCGCGTGCCGTGGACGTCCAGGTTCATCGTCCTGTTGGCAAAGGCACCGGGTCGCTCGGCCGAGACGTAGGCGAAGAAGGCGAGCGGGTCGTCGAGCTGGGTCGTGAGCAGCACGCCTCCACCCGGCAGCTCGCCCTCGCTCATGGCGCTGCCCTGGACGTCGGGCGTATAGCCCTCCGGCAGCTCCACGCGCACGCTGCCACCCGGCTCGCCCTGCGTCCCGAAGGCCCACACCGGGAATGCGGCCAGGCTGGAACCGATGCGCAGGTCGCGTGTTCCCGCCCCGCCCGGATCGACCAGGTCGAACGATACGGTGTAGGGGTAGCTCTGCCGATAGAAGATCTTGCGGCCAAACGTCAGCTCGATGGCGGTGAAGTCGTCGTCGGCCGACTGGACGCGGGCGCCGATCGCCTGACCGCCGGACGAGGCCGCGATGTTCGACGCCCCGGCCTGGACGGCGAAGGTGATACCTGAGTAGTAGACCCGCCCCTCCGGGGTATCCGGCTCCAGGGAAGTGGCCACCGCGTCGATCGTCACGTGGATGCGATGGTCGGCGGGCTGCACCTGGTAACGGGCCTGGGCGACCACCACCAGGCCGCCATCGACGGCCGCCACCGGCCCGGGAGCCGCTACTGCGAGCCCGCCCATGATCAGCGCTGCGGCGGCCCACGCCATCGGCCGCGGCGCGGCTGACCGTTGAGCGTGGCTGAGGCGCATGGGGCGCAGTATGCCGGACAGCAAAACGCCCGCTCCGTAGGGGAACGGGCGTCGTTGGCTCTGCGGTTCGGTCAGGCGCTGGCAGCGTCCCCGCCGGCGGGCTCGGCGGCAGGAGCCGTCAGGGAGTCCAGGCTGAAGGCGGCCTCCAGCTGCTCGGCAGGGCGGAAGCCGACAGCGGCGCGCGGTGGCTGGCCCGGCGCGAAGAAGGCGACTGTCGGGATGCTCATGATCCCGTAGTGCATGGCGGTGTGCGGGTTGGCATCGACGTCGAGCTTGACGACTTCGACGCTGCCCGCGTACTTCTCCGCCAGCTTGTCGATCTCGGGCGCCACCAGCCGACACGGCCCGCACCAGGCGGCCCAGAAGTCGACGATGACCGGCTTCTCGCTGTTGATGACCAGGTCCTGGAAGTTGTCGTCGGTCGCTTCGCGGATGTTCGACATGGGTAGTTGGGTGGTCCTTTCTCTCGTCGGCCTTTAGCGGGCGACCTGTTGCAGGAGTCGATATACCTCGAGGACGTTCGGGTCCGCGAGTCGATAGAAGACGGTGCTGCCCTCACGGCGGCTGGCCACGATCCCGGCGCTGCGCAGCACGGCGAGGTGCTGGCTCATGTTCGGTACCTGGCAACCCACGTCACGCGACAGGTCGCTGACCGATCGCTCTCCGTCGGCCAGCCGCTCGACCACGCACAGCCGCTTGGCATCGGCCAGGGCCTTGGCGATCGCCGCGCTCCGATCCCGGAGCCCGTCGGATGAGGTGAGCGTCGCTTCCATCGGCCACGATTCTCTCATTGATTGCGCAACTACGCAAGTGTTTTGCCCTTGACCGATGGCGCTTTTGTGCTTGACCGATGGCGGAACGGTGCCGGATGCCTCGGATCGCGACAGCCGAGGTGTCGCGCGGCACGCTCAGCATCCGGCGCATGACGATTCAGCTTTCATGCCCCCTGTGCCAGGACGAGGTCACCTGCGAGGTCGATGAGTCGGCCGATGAGCTCGTCTGTGGCGGCTGCGCGGCGCGGGTCGCCTTCGCACCCGACCCGGCCATCACCTACGGCCTGCTCTACGAGCCGGCCGCCTGATCCGTCGCGACGGCCACGGCGCTCCCCGCGTTGGCTGTCGCACGTGACGAGGCCCGCCCCGGACCAGGTCTGGGGCGGGCCACTCGTCTCCGCGAGCGATGTGCAAGCGCTACGCGCGGACCTCGTCGGGCGATGAGCGACGGACGACCAGCAGCGCGCCGACCAGCAGCGCCATGGCGAGCAGGGCAAGGAAACCGCCAGCCGCCAGCAGCGCCGGCGAGATCCCGATTGTGGCCGCGCTGGTGGTGGCTGCCTGCGAGCTGCCCACGGTGATCGGCTGCGCGCGCATCAGCGTGATCTCCAGGTCGTGGCGGACCTGGTAGCTCCACGAGCCCTCGGCCGGGAAGGTCACATCAGCGGTCCAATGGCCGATCGGGCCGTTCGGCGTGGCGGTGGCGACGATCTCCTGGCCGCTCTGGTCGTTGGTCAGCACGATCTGCGCCGATCCCCAGTCGACCGGGGTCTCGCCATGCTGCAGCAGGGTGAAGCCCAGGGTGACCGGCTCGTTCGGTCCCGCCGGGTCATTGGGCGGGGTATCCATGACCGCCTTCGCCCAGCCGCCGGCGAAAGCGGTCGCGGCCAGGATCAGGCTGAGGATGGAGGCGCTCGAGGCCGCGAGGGCCAGACGACGTCGCATGAGAGGACTCCCCGTGTGGCGGTATGCCTCTCTACACCGCCTCCGCGCGGGAGGTTCCGAATTCTGCCGGCAGCGCGACGCCCAGGCCGTGGAGCAGGTGCTGGACCGTGCGGCGGTCCCTGGTGAGGAGGCCGTGTGGCGTCCGCACGCGGTGCCGATCGTCGGGCAGCACCACCAGGTCCAGATCGCGGCCCCTGGCCTGGATGGCCGCGGCGAGCCGGATCGAGTGGCGGAGGTGCACGTTCTCGTCGATCGCCCCATGGATGACCAGCACCGAGCCATTGAAGTCGTCGGCGTGCGGCAGGACCGATGAGCGGGCGTAGGCCTCCGGCTGGTCGGTGGGGTCGCCCAGGTAGCGTTCGATGTAGGCGGTGTCGTAGCCCAGCTGGTCGGTGACCGGTGCGATCGCCACTCCGCAGCGAAAGACGTCCGGCCGCCGGATGACCGACATCAGGGTCATGAAGCCGCCGTAGCTGCCGCCAGTCATCGCCACCCGCGAGCCGTCGATCTCTCCGGCGCCCGCCAGCTCCTCCACCGCGGCGCATTGGTCGGCGATCTCGACGCCGCCCAGGTGGCCCGCCAGCGGCGCCTCGAAGGCCAGGCCTCGGAAGCTCGAGCCGCGGTTGTCGACCACCAGGACCGCCACGCCGGACTGGGCCAGGTACTGGCGCAGCGGCGAGACCGTCATCTCCCAGGCGTTCTTGACGTACTGCGCATGCGGGCCGCCATAGACCCACACCACGCACGGCGGAGGTGTGGCTGCCGGTTCGGCCGGCCGGTACAGGGCGGCATCCAGGCGCGTCGCACCGTCGGCAGCGGTCACGCTGCGGAGCTCCGGCGGGTGCCGGCCAAGCGAGGCGGCCGAAGCGGCGGAGAGCTGGACCGTCACGGTCTTGCCGCCGCCGCGGTCACGGACCGTGACGGATGGCGCGTGATCCAGATCCGACCATGTATCGGCCCACTGCGATCCGTCGCGGCTGACGGTCACAGCATGCCAGCCGGGCTCGGCGGTCAGGCGCTGCGGCGTCTGCTCTGGCGCGCGAGCCTCCAGCGGTACTGCGTACAGGTGGCGCTCCGTCGGCCCGTCCGCGGTGCCGATGAACAGCACCTCGCGCCGCGCCTGGTCGACGTGGCACACCTCGGTCACGACCCAGTCGCCGCCCGTCAGCTGGCGCAGCAGCCGGCCGTCGGGCGCTCGCAGCTCCAGGTGGCGGTAGCCGGTCCGCTCGGTGCTGCGCAGGATGCTGCCGTCATCGAGCGATCGCGTGTGCAGGTCGAGGTTCAGCCATGGCTCCGACTCTTCCGTCCACAGCTCCGTGGCCTGTCCGCCAGGCTGGACCCGCAGCCACCGCAGCGAACGCTGGGCGCGCGGCAGGACTGCCACCAGCCAGCTGCCGCGTGCCTCCGGAACCACGCGCGCCAGGTAGTCGTCGTCGGCGGCGCCCAGGTCCACGTCCACGACCCGACTCCCGTCGATCGTCGCGATCCGCAGCGTGACGCGCGCGTTCGGCCCGCCGGCGAACGGGTA
>DATEOS010000192.1:0-2654 GCA_035273815.1 Candidatus Limnocylindria bacterium | reverse complement strand
CTTCGACGTCGACATCGCCAAGGGGGATCCCGACCGTTACCGCGAGGCGCACCGCCGCCTCGACGAGGCGCTGGGGGGCAGCGGCCCGCTGGCCCAGCGGCTGCAGGCCTACCGCGGCGCCGAGGAGATCCCGGCGGAGCGCCTGGAGGAGAGCATCCACGCGTTCTCCTCGGCGCTGCGCGACACCGTGCGGGCCACCTACCCGCTGCCCGACGGGGAGACCATCACCTACGAGGTCGTCACCGACAAACCGTGGTCGGGTTTCAACTACTACAAGGGCAACTACCAGTCGACGGTGGCGGTCAACGCCGACCTCAAACAGCAGATGTCGAATCTGCCCCGGCTGGTCGCGCACGAGTCCTATCCCGGCCACCACACCGAGCACTGCCGCAAGGAGGCCGGCCTGGTGGAGGGCAAGGGCCAGGACGAGCAGACCATCTTCCTGGTCAACACCCCGCAGTGCCTGATGGCCGAGGGTCTGGCGGATCTGGCGCTGTACGCGGTGCAGGGACCGGACTGGGGCGCCTGGGCGTCCGAGATCTACGCCGATCTGGGGCTGCGGTTCGACGGGGAACGCTCGGCGGCCATCTCCGAGGCCTCGGCCGCGCTGGCCGATGTCCGCCAGGACGCGGCGTTGATGCTGCACGACGAGCACCGTGACGTCGACGACGTCGCCGCCTATCTGAGCCGCTGGCTGCTGGTCAGCGACGAACGGGCCCGGCAGATGCTGCGGTTCCTGTCCTCGCCGCTGTGGCGGGCCTACACCAGCACCTACGTCGAGGGGTACCGGCTGCTGAAGGCCTGGCTGGACGACCGGCCCGCCGAGGTGTCGCTGACCGAGCGGTTCGGCCGGCTGCTCGACGAGCCGTTGATCCCGTCCAGCCTGCGCTGACACCCGTCATCACCAGGGCGATAGGCTGACCCCATGACTGCCGACTCGTCGTTGACCGCCCCGGGTGTTGAGTACGCCGCCACCGCCAGCGAGGCCTACCGGGCCGCGCTGTCGGTGATCGAGTCCGTCGAACCCCGCGTCGCCGCCGCGACCCGCAAAGAGCTTGCCGACCAACGTGACTCGCTCAAGTTGATCGCCAGCGAGAACTACGCATCCCCGGCGGTGCTGCTGACCATGGGCACCTGGTTCTCCGACAAGTACGCCGAGGGCACCGTCGGGCACCGGTTCTACGCCGCCTGCCAGAACGTCGACACCGTGGAATCGCTGGCGGCCGAGCACGCCCGCGAACTGTTCGGCGCCCCGTACGCCTACGCGCAGCCGCACTCCGGCATCGACGCCAACCTGGTGGCGTTCTGGGCCATCCTGGCCACCCGCATCGAGGCGCCCGGACTGGCGGAACTGGGCGCCAAGCACGTCAACGACCTGTCCGAGGCGGACTGGGAGAAGCTGCGCAACAAGCTGGGCAACCAGCGGCTGCTGGGCATGTCGCTGGACACCGGCGGGCACCTCACGCACGGCTTCCGGCCCAACATCTCGGGCAAGATGTTCCACCAGCGCAGCTACGGCACCGACGCGGCGACCGGACTCATCGACTACGACGCCGTCGCCGCGGCCGCCCGGGAGTTCAAGCCGCTGATCCTGGTCGCCGGCTACTCCGCCTACCCGCGCCGGGTGAACTTCGCCAAGATGCGCGAGATCGCCGACGAGGTGGGCGCCACCCTGATGGTCGACATGGCACACTTCGCCGGCCTGGTGGCGGGCAAGGTGTTCACCGGTGACGAGGACCCGGTGCCGCACGCCCACGTCACCACCACCACCACGCACAAATCGCTGCGCGGCCCGCGCGGCGGTCTGGTGCTGGCCACCGAGGAGTACGCGCCGGCCGTGGACAAGGGCTGCCCGATGGTGCTGGGCGGACCGCTGTCGCACGTGATGGCGGCCAAGGCCGTCGCGCTGGCCGAGGCCCGCCAGCCCGCCTTCCGGGAGTACGCGCAGCGCGTGGCCGACAACGCCAAGGCGCTGGCCGACGGGTTCCTCAAGCGGGGCGCCACCCTGGTCACCGGTGGCACCGACAACCATCTGGTGCTGCTGGACGTGACCTCGTTCGGGCTGACCGGGCGCCAGGCCGAGTCCGCGCTGCTGGACGCCGGCGTCGTCACCAACCGCAACGCCATCCCGGCCGACCCCAACGGGGCCTGGTACACCAGCGGCATCCGCTTCGGCACGCCCGCGCTGACCACCCGCGGGTTCGGCGCCGCGGAGTTCGACCGGGTGGCCGACCTGGTGGTCGAGGTGTTGAAGAACACCCAGCCGACCGCCGCCTCGAATGGTCCGTCGAAGGCCAAGTACACGCTGGCCGACGGGGTGGCGGACCGGGTGCGCGCGGCGTCTGCGGAGATCCTGGAGGCCAACCCGCTGTACCCCGGTCTGACCCTCTGACCTCCTCGGCGTGACACGCGGCACGCAATTTCGAGGCACGTGTGTCGGCGGGTTACAGTTACTTTCATGGCTGAGAAACCCGTTGCGAATGCGCTGACCCTCGAACTCGAGCCGGTCGTGGCGGAGAACTTGTCCCGGCATCTGGCCACCGAGGAGCCCTGGTACGGGCACGACTACGTGCCGTTCGACCAGGGCGAGAACTTCGCCTTCCTCGGCGGCAAGGACTGGGATCCGTCCGACGTGACGCTGCCCAAGCCGGTGA
>DATEOS010000191.1:0-6308 GCA_035273815.1 Candidatus Limnocylindria bacterium | reverse complement strand
TGCCGGCTGCGGGGCCGGCGTTGACGACGCGCCGTCGCCTTCTGCGCCCGGCCCGGCGGCCGTGGACGGGGTGTTGCCGCCGGTCGTCGTGGGCGGCGCCGTCGCGCCCGCCACGCTGACGGTGCCGCCGAACAGGCTCGGCTCCGATCCCCTTGCAACGCTGGCCTCGAAGGTGATGTCCCAGTCGCCCGGGGGCAAGGTGGCCGTGCCGCTCCAGATGCCATCGGTGGTGGTCCCCGACACGAGAGTCAAGGCAATGACCTCGCCGCCGGCACTCACGCTCACCACGCTCGCCGGGTTACCGGCCGTGGAGCGATAGCGGACCATCACCACGAAGAGGGTCGACGTGTCGCCGGAGAGCGGCATGACGCTGGCCTGCGAGAGCTGATTGGGCTGGGCGGCGGACACGGAAGACGGCGCCCCGGCGAGCGCCGCCATGATCGCCAGCAACGCGGCCACCCTGCGCCGCGACATCAGCCGCTCGCCTCGCGCGCGGACGGCGCAGTCGTCGTTCGGCTGCGAGACCTGCGAGCCGACACGGCGCGCCCGGCAGCGCTCCGTGCCTCACCGGCCAAGGCCGCGGCGGCAGCCTGGGGATCGATCCGCTCGAGCCCGCCTCGAGCCCGCTCGTGGAGGCGGTAGACCTCCTCCAGCCCATCGGGCGGGACGCCGTCGGCGTAGACGGCACAGAAGAGACTGACCACGTCGGGGTCGAACTGGGTGCCTGCGTTCTGGCGCAGCTCCCGAAGGGCCTGCTCGTGGTCCAGCGCCGTCTTGTAGGGGCGATCGTGGACCATGGCGTGGTAGGCGTCGGCCACGGCCACGATACGGGCGCCCATCGGGATCTCGTTCCCGCGCAATCCATGCGGATAGCCGCCGCCGTTGAAGCGTTCGTGATGGTGGAGCACCACGGGGATCGCCTCACGCAGGCTGGAGGCTTGCTCCAGGATGAGCTGGCCGATGCGGGGGTGCTCGCCGATCGTCTGCCACTCGCCGTCGGACAGGGCGGTGGGCTTGTCCAGGATCTCCGGCGGAACTGCCAGCTTCCCGAGGTCGTGCAGCAGGCTGGCGACGCGGATGCGCTCGATCTCCTCGCGCGGCAGGCCCATCTCCAGGGCGAGGCCGGTGGCCAGCGAGGCGATCATGTCTGACGGCCGTCCACGGTGATGCGGCTGCGGGGCCAATACCGACGCCAGCGCCTCCGTGGCGGTGTCGCTGGCCCAACGCCCGATGGCGGTCGCCGCAGCCCGATGATCCGACGAGATCGGCGCCCGACGGACCGGCGCAGTCTCGTCGACGGCGCGGAACAGGTAGGTCCGGTTGCGGCCCAGCGACTTGGCGGCGTACATGGCGGCATCGGCCTGGTCGACCAGTGCGTCGATCTGCAGCTGGGAGCCGATGTCACCCGCCACGCCGATACTGATGGTCGCCTGCACGTGCTGGTTGCCGGCGATCACCAGCCGGTGCTGCGCCACCAGAGTGCGCAGCTTCTCGGCCAGCACGACCGCCTCGTCCTGCTGCGTCTCCGGCAGGATGAGCATGAACTCCTCGCCGCCGTACCGGCCGAACAAGTCGGAAGCGCGGATGTTGTCCGCGATCAGCGAGGCCACCTGGCGCAGCACCGCGTCGCCGGAGTTGTGGCCGTAGGTGTCGTTGATGGGCTTGAAGCGGTCGATGTCGATGAACGCGACCGACAGCCAGCTGTGATGCCGCGCGGCGCGCTCAACCTCCGCCACCAGCGTGGTGAGCAGCGTTTCGCGGTTGGCGACGCCGGTCATGCGGTCGTGGGTGGCCCGCGCCTCGACCTGCAGGAAAGCGCCGGAAGCCGCGTTGAAGGCGCGCGCCAGGCGCCGCTCGGCAGGGATCCCCGACTCGCGCAGATGGACGGGCAGGTCGGCTTCGAGCGTGTCCTCCAGGGCCCGCGCGATCCGGTTCAGCCGCCAGCCGACATAGCTCCAGCAGGCGAGCGCCATGGACGTCATGCCGGCAATCAAGGCCAGCGCCGCCAGCAGCAGCTGCAGGTCGCGAGCGGCTCCGGTCGCGGTGGGCGAGGTGCTCAGCACCACCGTGATGAAGGTGGCAACGGCGATCGGTGCCAGGAATCCGAGGGCACGCGCGATTCGAAGCATGGATCTCGAAATACGAAATGGTCGGTGCCGCGAGCATGCGGCTCGGCGCGGGCGCAAACCATGGGTCGATGGTCACGCGGTGCGCCTTGGCACAGCGCTCGGAAGCTTCTTGGACCCCTTGTGCGGTCTGGTCGAGTACTCGGCCCGTACCCGCGTTCGGTGCCATTCACCGATGCGCAACGATGCCCGGCGCGCATCGCGCGGCCCTTCTATCATCGGGCCGTGGCCCAACCACCCAGCGGATGGTGACGACGAACTCGCCAGGGCACGCGCCCCTGCCCATCTTCGATCCGCACGGCCCGCGCGAGGAGTGCGGCGTGGTCGGCATCCACGCCCCCGGCCACCCGGTGGCGCGCCTCGCCTATGTCGGCCTGCACGCGCTGCAGCATCGCGGCCAGGAGTCGGCCGGGATCGCGGCCAGCGACGGCACGCGGCTCTCGCTGCACAAGCGACTGGGGCTGGTGAGCCAGGTCTTCGACGAGGAGACGCTCGCGCGCCTGGAGCGTGACGGGGACGAGGGACCAGCCCACATCGCCATCGGTCACACGCGCTACTCGACCACCGGCAGCAACTCGCTGCCCAACGTGCCGCCCGTGTTCGCCGCCTCCGACCTGGGCGAGCTGATGCTCGGCCACAACGGCAACCTGACCAACGCCACCTGGCTGCGCGACGACCTGACCGAGCAGGGCGTGGAGTTCGTGACGGCCAGCGACACCGAGGTGCTGGCCAAGCTTGTCGCCCACGCGCCCGGGCGTACCTGGGCCCAGCGCGTGGAGCAGGCCTTCCACCGGGCCATCGGCGCCTTCACCTTCACCATGGTCACCGCCCGCACCCTGGTTGCCGCTCGCGACCCGCACGGCTTCCGCCCGCTGGCGCTGGGCCGCCTGCCTGCCCCGGCGGCCGGCCTGCAATCCGGTTGGGCGGTCGCCTCCGAGAGCGCCGCGCTGGACGCCATGGGGGCGCAGTTCGTCCGCGACGTCGAGCCGGGGGAGATCGTGACCATTGACGACGACGGCCTGCACTCCCATCGGCCCGCGGTCGGGGCCGGCCAGGAGCGCCTGTGCGTCTTCGAGTTCGTCTACCTGGCCCGGCCCGACAGCGTGATCGGCGGGCGCCTGCTGTACGAAGCGCGGCTGGCCATGGGGCGGCAGCTGGCCCTGGAGCAGCCGGCTGAGGCGGACGTGGTGATCCCGGTGCCCGACAGCGCCATCCCGGCCGCCATCGGCTACGCCGAAGCATCGGGCCTGCCCTATCGGGAGGGCCTGATCAAGAACCGATACGTCGGTCGCACTTTCATCCAGCCCGCCCAGCGCTCGCGCGAAGAGGCCGTGCGCCTGAAGTTCAACCCTCTGCCCGAGGTGCTCGCCGGCAAGCGCGTGGTCGTGGTCGACGACTCGATCGTGCGCGGAACCACCACCGCGCCCATCGTCGCCATGCTGCGCCGAGCCGGCGCGCGCGAGATCCACGTTCGCATTCACTCGCCGCAGATGCAGCACCCGTGCTACATGGGTGTCGACACCGGGCGCCGGTCGGAGCTGATCGCCGCCACGCATACCCTCGACGAGATCCGCCGATTGATCGACGCCGACTCGCTCGGCTATCTCTCGCAGGAGGGATTGCTGGCGGCGGTCGGGCGCGAGACGGACGGCGAGCGGCGGCACTGCACCGCCTGCTTCGACGGGCGCTACCCCATCGACGTGCCGATGGACGTCGACAAGTTCGTGCTGGAGCGCGGCTGACGGGCATGGGTCGCACCTACCGCGAGGCCGGCGTCGACATCGAGGAGGCACGGCGCGCGGTGGAGCTGATCGGGCAGGCGGCCGCCTCGACGGCCACCTCCGCGGTGCTCGGGGGGATCGGCGGCTTCGGCAGCCTCTTCCGGCTGGACACCGGGCCGTATCCATTCCCGGTCCTGGTCGCCTCGACCGATGGCGTGGGCACCAAGCTCAAGGTCGCCATCGCGCTGGGCAGGCACGACACCATTGGCGTCGACCTGGTGCACCACTGCATCAACGACATCGCGGTGCAGGGCGCGGACCCGCTCTTCTTCCTCGACTACCTGGCCACCGGCCGTCTGCGCGCCGACGTGGCGGAGGAGATCGTGGGCGGCATTGCCGCCGCCTGTGCGGCGAGTGGCGTGGCGCTGGTCGGCGGCGAGACGGCGGAGCTGCCGGACCTGTACCAGGGCGACGACTTTGACCTGGCCGGCTTCATCGTCGGGGTGGTGGCGCGCCGGGACGTGATCGACGGCACGGGCGTACGCGCCGGCGACGCGCTCATCGGCCTGCCGTCATCGGGGTTGCACACCAACGGTTATTCGCTGGCGCGCCGAGTGCTGCGACGGGACGAGTGGGACAAGCACGTGTCGGGCATCGAGCGCACGATCGGCCAGGAGCTGCTCGAGCCGCATCGGTCCTACCTCGACGAGATCCGGATCCTGCGCCGGGCCCTGCGCGACGCCGGATCGGACGTCCTGGCCTTCGCGCACATCACCGGCGGCGGCTGGGTCGACAACATCCCGCGCACGCTGCCCGCCGAACTGGGTGTCGAGGTCGAAACCGGCTCCTGGCGGGTGCCGCGCATCTTCAGCCTGATCCAGGAGCGCGGCGACATCGCCGACGACGAGATGGTGCGCACCTTCAACCTGGGGATCGGCCTGACCGCGGTCGTACATCCCGAGCAGGTGGACGTGGCGTTGCGCGCGGTGCCCGAGGGGGTGCGAGTGGGGACCGTGGTGCCGGCGGCGTCCGACGGGCCGCGCGTCGCCTTCCTCTGAGGGATGAGGCCTGGCCCGATGCGGTTGGCCGTGCTCGTCTCCGGTCGCGGTTCGAACCTTGGGGCGGTGCTCGATGCCGTCGCCGACCAACGGCTGCGCGACGTCCAGCCGGTCCTCGTCATCAGCAACCGGGTCGGCGTGCCGGCCCTGGCGGTGGCTGCCGCCCATGACGTCCCCAGCCGGGTGCTGACGCGCTCCGCGTTCGCCAGCGCGGATGCGCGCGACCAGGCCATCGGGTCGGCGATCGCCGACTCCGGCGCGGAACTTGCCCTGCTGGCCGGCTATGACCAGCTGCTGCGGCCGCCGTACTTCGCGGCCTTTGGGGGACGGACCATCAACATCCACCCCAGCCTGCTGCCGCGACATGGTGGACCCGGGATGGTTGGGCTGGCGGTCCATCGGGCGGTGCTGGCGGCGGGGGACGGCGTGACCGGCGTGACGGTGCACGACGTGACACAGGCGCTGGACGCCGGGCCGCCGATCGCGCAGGTCGAGGTGCCGGTGCTGTCCGGAGAGAGCCCCGAGGAGCTGGCGGAGCGGATACTCGTGGTGGAGCACCGGACCCTCGTGGAAGTGCTGGGACGCCTGGCGGCCGAGGGCTCTGCGCAGGTGGAACCTGCTAGCATGACCGCCGCGTCGTCCCCTGCAGGAGCGGCGCGTGCATCGCACTGAGAGGCGTCGAACGCATGCCTGAAGGCCTGCCGGATCCCGCCAAGATCTGGAACGACTTCGTCAGCAACCCCATCGTCGGCATCGCCGTCAACATGACGGTCATCTACGTTGTCCTGCTCTGGCTGGGCACCGCCTACTGGGCCTTCCGCGACATGCAGGCGCGCAGTGAGAACCCGATCCTGCCGTACTTCGCCTCGGCACTGATCATCTTCTTCACCCCGCTGCTGTTCCTGTTCGCGGTGGTGCTGTACCTCATCGTCCGGCCGCGCGAGACGCTGGCCGAGGTCTACGAGCGCTCGCTGGCGGAGGAGTCGCTGCTGGCCGAGGTCGAGCGCAATGAGCTCTGCCCGGTATGCCGCGAGCGGGTGCACGGTGACTGGCTGGTCTGTCCGAACTGCCGGACGCGCCTGCACCACGTGTGTCCGTCGTGCAACCGGCTGGCCGATCCGGCGTGGCCGTTGTGCGCCTACTGCGGTCACGAGTTCCAGCGGCCGGCGCCCGCCCGCCCTGCCGTTGCCGCGCCGGAGCCGGTGCCTGCCCACGAGCCGGTGCCTGCCCAGGACTGGGCGACGTCGGACTGGTCCACCCCTCGCACCACCGACGTCCCGAGCGACCGGTCCACCGACCCGGGCGGCCTGCGTCACCCCGCTGGCGGCTGAGCTTCCGGCTTCACCCTCCCCGGTACCGGCCGAGGCGCCGGCCGTGCCGCCGCGCGATCACCCGTCGCTGAA
>DATEOS010000190.1:0-3282 GCA_035273815.1 Candidatus Limnocylindria bacterium | reverse complement strand
CTTGGCGGTGGCGAGGGCGGATCGCGACGGGAGGGCCATCAGCAGCGTCTCCAGGGTCTCATCGCCGAACTCCCGCCCGAACGACCAGCTCACGACGAAGCCGACTCCCAGGAGCATCGAGATGGTCAGCACCTGCCCGGTCACGCCGGCCAGCGCCTCCCAGCCGCTTCCCTGGACCAGGGGGCGCACCTTCAGGGCCAGCTGGCTCGATCCGCCGCGCTCGGCCGCGGCCACCAAGGCGGTGGCCAGGACGGGCACGACCACCGCCAGCAACGCTGCGACGAGCCGCGCGATGGGTGAGCGGGCCAGCTTCATCGACTCGGCGGCCACGGCGGTGGGAAACGCTTCTGACGCTGCGTGTCGGGTGATCCCGCCCAGGGCCGTGGCCCTCGCCGATCCCCGGGTCATGACGGGCCAGATCCCGTGGCGGCGGCCGCGACGATTCCGAAGAACTGCCGTTCCAGGTCGGTCCCGTCCGGCGGCAGGCTGCCGATGAGCCGGCCGTCGTGCAGCACGCTGATCACCGACGCCAGCCGGGCCACCTCGTCCAGGTGGTGGCTGGACACCAGCACCGCGGCTCCGTCGCCGGAGCGTTGCGTGATGAGCCGACGCAGCTCGATCACCCCGGCAGGGTCGAGTGCGGTGGTCGGCTCGTCGAGCACGAGCAGGGCAGGGTCGTGGATCAGGGCCGAGGCCAGCGCCAGCCGTTGCCGGTTTCCGCTGGAGAGGGTGCGTGCCGGCTTGGTCGCCCACCGCGTGAGGGCGAGGCGTTCGATCATGCTGGTCGCCCGGCGTCGCGCGTCGGGCCGCGGGCAGCCGTGCAGCCGAGCCGACCAGGTCAGGTGCTCGGTCACGGTCAGCTCACCGTACGCGCGGCCGGCACCGACGTAACCGATCTTGGCGCGGATCGACGACGGCGCCTGCCAGGCGTCGACTCCCCACAGCTCAGCTCGGCCGGAGTCGGGTCGGAGCAGCCCGACCAGCAACCGCATCAGCGTCGACTTGCCGGCGCCGTTCAGACCGACGAGCGCATGCACGGTTCCGGCGCAGAGGGACAGGCTCAGATCATCGATGGCCACGGTGCCGCCGAACGCGCGGCTGATCCGGATCGCGCGCGCTGTCATCCGGGCATCCTCAGCCGGCATGGGACTGTTCACGATCGGGCTCCCGATCGAACACCGACAGGGCGCGGTTCAGCGCGGCTGACAGGTCGATGTCCTCCTCACCGGCCCACCACAGCAGCGCCGTCGTCAGGGCGGCCAGCACCGCGGCCACGGCGGCTCGGGCCTCGAGGGGGTCACCGCCGTCGGCGATCAGCTGCTCGCTGACGGCGTCCTCCGTGCGTTGGTTGTTGCGCCACGCTGCCGACCGTAGGGACGGCGTGGCGGCCACGACCCGGGTCCGGCGCCGAACCAGGGCGATGCCGGGCTCGGGTATCGCGCTCAGGGCTTCCCGCAGACCGTTGACGGTGCGGAACAGTGGCTGCTCCGCCTGAGGGCGGGACGCCACCGCCTCCACCAGGGCGGCGTCATAGGGGTCGTCCAGCAGGACCCGGTCCTTGGTCGGGAAGTGCCGGAAGAACGTCATCTCCGTAACTCCGGCGGCCGCCGCGATGTCGGCCACGGAGGTCTGCTCGTACCCGCGCCGCTCGAACAGGTCCAGGGCATGCATCATCAGCGCCTCGGTGGTTCGCTGCTTCCGACTCGTCACACTTGAATGTTAGTCACTAACATTCGACACCGCAACTGATGCTTGCGTCAAGATCACGTCAAGAGCCGTCAGGACCGCGTCAAGGTGGCGGCGCCACGAACCTCGGCGGAGTTGCATGGCCACGTGAGAACACGTGAGCCGCTCCTGCCGTCGGCTGATCATGTCGCGGCAGCCTCCGGCCTGGAGGCGAACCACTGATGAGTCTGCTGTCCGTCCTGCTCCTCCTCGGCGTGGGCGCCTTGATCGTCTACCTGCTGTGGACTCTGGTCTTTCCGGAGAAGTTCTGATGAATCCCGTTGCTGGCCTCGGCGACACCGCGTCGGGGCTGCTGACCATCGCTGCCTTGATCGTCCTGCTCGCTCTCGCGTACGTGCCGCTGGGCACCTATCTGGCGGCGGTGCTGACGCCGACCCGACACACGGTGGTGGAGCGCGGCGTCTACCGTGCCCTCGGGGTGAACCCGACCGGGGAGCAGAACGCACGGAGCTACGGGCTGGCGGTGCTGGCGTTCTCCGCGGTCTCGATCGTGGTGCTGGTGGCGATCTTGATGGGGCAGGCACAGCTGCCGTTCAGCCGCGGGCTGCCGGGCATGTCGCTGCCGATGGCGGTCAACACCGCGGTCAGCTTCGTCACCAACACCAACTGGCAGTCGTACGCGGGGGAGTCGACCCTCGGCTACACCGCGCAGGCGGCCGGTCTCACCGTGCAGAACTTCGTCTCCGCAGCGGTGGGGATCGCGGTCGCGGCCGCCTTGCTCCGCGGCTTCGCGGCCCGGAGTGGCAGCGCGATCGGCAACTTCTGGGTCGACCTGACCCGGATCGTGCTGCGGCTGCTGCTTCCCCTCGCCATCGTGGTGGCAGTGCTGCTGCTGGCTTGCGGAGTGATCCAGAACCTCGAACCCGATCGGATGATCACCACCATCGCCGGTGGCAGCCAGACCTTGCCGGGTGGTCCGGTCGCCAGCCAGGAGGCGATCAAGCTGCTCGGCACCAACGGAGGCGGCTTCTTCAACGCGAACTCAGCGCACCCGTTCGAGAACCCCACCCCGGTGTCGAACCTGATCGAGATCGCCGCGCTGCTGATCATCCCCGTGTGCCTCACCCGCACCGCGGGGATCATGCTCGGCAACCGCAAGCAGGGCACCGCTCTGCTGGCTGCCATGGGTGCGCTGTGGGGAGCCGCGCTGACCGTGACCACCTGGGCTGAGGTCGCCGGCCGCGGTGCGGTGCCAACCGCCGCGGGCGCCGCCATGGAGGGCAAGGAGACCCAGTTCGGGATCTGGTCGAGCGCCTTGTTCGCCACCAGCACCACCGCAACCTCCACGGGGGCGGTGAACTCGATGCACGACTCGATGACCGCGGCCGGCGGCGGCGTGGTGCTGGTCAACATGCTGCTGGGTGAGGTGTCCCCGGGCGGCGTCGGCTCCGGGCTGTACGGGATCCTGATCGCCGCGATCGTGACGGTCTTCATCGCCGGCCTGATGGTCGGCCGGACGCCCGAGCTGCTCGGCAAGAAGATCGGTGCGCAGGAGATGACCCTGGTGGCCGGCTACGTGCTCGCCTCGCCGGCACT
>DATEOS010000189.1:0-2140 GCA_035273815.1 Candidatus Limnocylindria bacterium | reverse complement strand
CCGTTCAGACGGGTTGTCAGAGGATTTGGGCTCGTCCAGGTTGCTCATCGGCGGAAGGATTCAAGCGGATCCGACGTTACTATTCCGGGAGCGGCCGTCCGCGAGCTCGGCCAGCCCGATCATGCCGCGTCGGCGGGGCGGCTTTCAAGCCGCTGCACCACGGCTGCCGGGCTCGGCTCGCATCCCCTGAGTGGCTTTCACGCCCACAAAATGCGGAGGCGGCGAGGCCGTGCGCGTGAGGTTCATGGAGTCAGCGCCCCGAGCATCACGGCGATGACGATCACGATGACCCCGCACAGGAGCGTCGGCACAACGAATTGCAGGTCTTCGGGGTCCATGACGCGAAAACCCGGTGCATGGCCGAAAAGATCCCCATGGCCGCAGCCGCGCCGCTCACCTGGCCCGCCGGGTCTCTAGTGCCGCAGCTCCCGCAGTGTCTCCGCGTTGGGGCAATAGCCGTGGTGGGCCGAGGGGGCCAGACCATGGTCGAGATCCCGCCGGCAGCGGGCGGCCATCATGCACTGCGAGCAGGTGATGCTCATGTCGCGCATCACCGCGGCCTGGGTGCGCGTGATCCGGTCGGCGTCCAGGGAGAGCGCCGCCATCAGGCGCGGCAGCTCCGCCCCGGCCTCCGTCCTCCGCGCCACGAGGCGGCCCAGCACATCCTCCGAAATTCCGATGTCGCGGGCCAGCGCGTCCCGCTCGTCCAGCCCGAGGGACTCAAGCTCATGAGTCCGCTTCCAGTCAATCCGCCATTGCCTGATCGTCGTCGCCAAACCCATGACCGCCTCCATGCTGATGTCGGACGAGTTTGCGGCAGGGCCCCCCTCCCGACGTTGATCCAGCGCAACCTCTGGACATTTCCGCCGGTTCAGGCTGTGACGCGCGGCCGGGTGAACACGTTCCAGTAGGCCAACGCAAAGCCAAGGAAGGCTCCCGCCCATGCCAGTCCGGCCACATGGAGCAGGGCATCGCTCCACGCCGGATGCAGGGCCGCACAGATCCGCGCGAGCGCGCCGACGACCAGCAGGAGGTAGAGGCCCTGCATGGCCGCGGACGCGACCAGCGCCCGGCCGGTGTGCCCGAGGCTCGCCCGGGACATCACCGCCAGCGTCATGATGCCCATGGCGCCGCCCGACCAGGCGTGGATCCCGGCGGCGGGGGACACAAGGCCCAAGGCCGCCAGCCCCGTCAGCACGAAGCCGAGCGGCACGAAGGCATAGGCGACGTGCAGGATCACGACGAGCCGGTCGCGCCAGGTGCGCTCCCCGGCCCAGCGGCCGAGCCGCATGGCCTGGAGCACGCCGGCCGCGATCAGGGCGGCTCCGGTCCCGCTCCAGCCGGGCGCGGCGATCCAGGCCAGAAGGGCCGCACCGGCGGCGACCATGGTGACCATGTCGAAGCGGCCGAACGGCGCCGGCAGACGGCCGGGGTTCTCGCGCGCGAGCCAGTTGCGGGTGAAGCTCGGGATGATGCGGCCACCGATCAGCATGATCAGCATCAGGGTGGCGGCAATGCCGAACCGGATGCCGTAGTCCGCGGCGCCGAGGACATGCGCCTCGACGTGGAAGAGGAGATTGCCGGCCAGGAGGATTCCCAGGGCGATCAGGACCTTGAGGTTGCGCCAGTTCCGGCCCTTGATGATCTCCCGCCCCATGGCGGCCGCGACCAGCAGCAGGAACGCGTTGTCGATGACGGTGGCCGCCTCCCAGCCGATCCAGGCCGAGGTGGTGACGGCGACGCGGCCCGCGGCCCAGACCAGCACGAGGACCAGCAAGGGCCGACCCTGGAGCGGCATGCGGCCGGTCCAGTTCGGCACCGCCGTCAGCAGGAAGCCGGTGACCACCGCCGGAAGATAGCCGTAGAGCATCTCATGGATGTGCCAGTCGCGCGGGGCGAAGGCGGTCGACAGCGCGAGTTCGCCGTAGAACATCGGCAGCCATGCGAGGATGGCCAACCCGGCATAGAGGGAGCCGAACAGGAAGAACGGCCGGAAGCCGTAGGAGAGGAGCGCGGGACCCTGGTAGTCGCGCAGGCGGGGGATCGGAGCCATCAGCGGCCTCCTCTGCGGGGCGCACCAGGCCACCCAAGCGACCAGGTCACCGAACGGCACCGCCGCGACAGGATGGTCGCGGCGGTG
>DATEOS010000188.1:0-4655 GCA_035273815.1 Candidatus Limnocylindria bacterium | reverse complement strand
TCCAGCTGGTGAATCAGATGATCGTCGAGGAGGTCCTGCAGGACCTGGGCGTCCTCGACTTCGGCAAGGGCATCGCGGCCAAGGGGAGCGCTTCGCTCTGGCGTTCGCGTGGCGAGCATCGCTCGCTCGTCGGGGAGTTTTCCTTCCAGACGCGTTTTCGCCGGCGCGATGAGCTCCACGAGAAGGCGCTGCACCGGGTCGAGACGTTCTTCGTCGCGCTGCAGGAGGCGCTGGGGGAGTGGGTCTCCCTGTCGACGACCAAGACCGGGATCGTCTACCAGCTCAATGGCAACCCGCCCACGGCGCATGAGTAGCCCGGCGCCGGAGCCGGCGCCGGAGCAGGTCACTGTCCCGCAGATCTTTCGCGCTTTCCTGCTTATCGGGGCGACGAGTTTCGGCGGCGGCGTGGTGGCCTACCTGCGAAGCAGCCTGGTCGAGAAGCATCGCTGGATCGACGATCGCACCTTCGTAGAGTTCCTCGCCATAGGCCAGACGCTGCCCGGCCTCAACGCGACCAACATGTCGGTGCTGGTGGGCGACCGGTTGCGCGGCGCGGTAGGCGCGGCGGTAGCGGTCATCGGGATGTGCCTGCCGGGCGCACTGCTCATGTTCGCCGCCGGAGTGGCGTTCGGCATCCACGGCAACCGGACGGTCGTCGTTGCCATGCTGCACGGCGTAGCGGCTGCCGCGACCGGGCTCGTCTTCGCGCTCACTGTGCAGATCGGGAAGAAGGCGCTCGGTGGGATCGCGGACCTGGTCTTCGTGCTCGGCACCGCGGCGGCAGTCAGCCTCTTCCATGTGAAGGTCTTCCACGCGCTGCTCGTCCTGGGGGCCATCTCGATCTGGTGGCACCGGCCGCGGGGCGATGGCACGGCCGCCAGGTGAACGAGCTACCCACGCTGGCCAGGGTCTTCGCCTACCTGTCGCTCCTCACCATCGGTGGCGGCATGGCCGCCTATCCGGCGCTCGAGCACGAGGTGGTCGACGTGCACCACTGGCTCACCACGCAGGGACTGGTACATCTGTACAGCGTCGGCCAGATGGCGCCGGGCCCGAACATGATGGTGGTGGCGTCGATCGGCGAGCATGTGGCGGGTCCGCTGGGCTCGCTCGTGGTGGTGCTGGCCTTCTTCCTTCCCACGGTGCTGATCACCTTCGGCGTCGGTCGCCTGTGGGTGAAGCTCGAGCGCTGGCGCTGGCGCAATGCCATCCAGCAGGGACTTGCGCCGGTATCGGTGGGGCTGGTGCTGGCGGGCGCGATCACGCTCGCGAAGGGAGCGCTGCTCGACTGGCCCGCCGTCGTCATGGCACTGGCGGTCTTCCTGATTCTCCTTCGCTCGAAGGTCAATCCTGCATACCTCATCCTCGGCGGCGCGGTGATCGGGTTCGTCGCCTTCAAGGGAGTGAACTGAGTCAGGGCACCGTCTCGAAGGTGCCTACCCACGCGGGCGGGATGGGATTGTCCGGCCGCTCGTCATCCCACACGGCGCCCGTGATCCACCACCGGGTCCCGTCCCAGAACACCATCAGGTAGTTGACGCCACGCCCGTCGAGCGGGCCAGTGGCCGCGCGGCGCGTCTCGTACACGCTGCGCACCTGCGCCACGTTGCCGAAGCGCTCGATGCGCGACCCGATCTCCGTCTCGAAGAAGCCGTTCTTCACGAAACTCGCGTTCGTCTTCCGCCGGTACTCCTCGGCGGTGAGGATGGCATAGACCGGCTTGCCGTCCTTCACGTCCATCGCGACGAACGTGGCACCCTCCGCATACAGCGTGCTGTCCCGGCGCCAGTCCCGCGGCGCACCAGCGGGGCCGCTGATCACCTCGTAGAACGCGCGCACCAGCGCGGGGATGGTGGTCACATCGGCCGGGTTGGCGGCGGGTGCCTGCGCCCGCAGTGCAGGGGCTGCAAGAACCGACATGAGGACGCCGATGGCCAGGACTTGTCGCTGGAGGGGCACCTGTCGCTCGCTGGTTGGGGTTTGGTAGCTTGTCGCATGCCACGAACAGATTTCGTCCCGGTGCTCACCGCGCTGCAATTGCACCTCCTGTACGGCGGCGCGCTCATCGCGGTTTCCGTCGCGCTGCTGGCCTTCGTCACCAGCGAGGTCACCCGGAACTACAGCCAGATCGACAAGCTCTGGAGCATCATGCCACCGGTGTTCGTGTGGTACTTCGCCGGCGCATCGGGCTGGGAACCGCGGCTGGTCCTCATGGCGGTGCTCGCCACGGCGTGGGGTGCACGCCTGACCTACAATTTCTCGCGCCGGGGCGGATACTCATGGCCACCCTGGAGCGGTGTCGAGGACTACCGCTGGGCGGTGCTCCGCACCAACCCGCTCCTCGCCGGTACGTGGCAGTGGCGGCTCTTCAATCTTGGCTTCGTGTCGCTCTACCAGGTCCTGCTGCTGCTGCTGATCACGCTGCCGGCCGTCGTGGCGGTGGATTCGTCGCGACCGCTCAACCTCCTCGATGCGGTCGCCGCGGCGCTGTTCATCGGCTGCCTTCTGCTCGAGACCGCTGCTGACCAGCAGCAGTACGACTTTCAGGCGGAGAAGCACCGTCGCCGCAACGCCGGCGAGCCGCTCGAGGGCGACATGGCGCGCGGGTTCCGCACCTCAGGCCTCTTTGCGCTCGCCCGGCACCCGAACTTCGCGGCGGAGCAGGCGATCTGGTGTGCCTTCTACCTGTTTGGCGTGGCGGCGACGGGCCGGTGGCTCAACTGGTCGGTCCTCGGCGTGGTGCTGCTCATCCTGCTCTTCCAGGGAAGCACCCAGTTCACGGAGAAGATCTCGCTCGGCAAGTATCCCGAGTATGCCGAGTACCGCCGGCGGGTCCCGCGATTCCTGCCCCGGCCGTGGGCGCGGCGCCCGGTGTTCTAGCGCGGCGGCTGGCCCTTCATCCAGGTCTGGTTGTTCCGGTTGATGTCGGGGAAGGCGTTCTCGGCGTCAATCTGCACCTTGATCACTTCCGGCACGCTTGGCACCCGGCCCGCGATGCTGCGCCGCCCCGGGAGCCATTCCTCGGCGGGAATGGAGATGTGCACCACGCTCCCGTTCGACCGCGTCACGGAGAGGTTCACCGGCATCGGCACGAGGCCGCGATCCTCGATGGTGATCACCACCGCGTCGCCCTCCTCCACCACGGAACTGATCGCCTGGTCCAGCGGCCACGCCTGGTAGAACCAGCTCACCCAGAACCAGGAGAGGTCGCGAGCCGCCACGTTCTCGAAGCTGTTGAAGAAGTCGGCGGGATCGGGATGCCGCCCCGTCCACCGACGGCCGTACTCGATGAGGGCGCGATGGAAGGTCGTGTCGCCCACCACGGCGCGCAGCGCCCCCAGCACCTGGGCCGTCTTGTTGTAGTTCGAGATGAAGTAGAGGTTGAGCGGAAACAGGTCGCTCCAGGTCATCAGCGCGGCATCGTTGCCGTTCTTCGCCGCGCGAATGTAGCTCGCGCGCTGCCCCTGCTCGGTGTCGTTGGCGCGCCCACCGCTCCGCGGCTCCCCATACAGCGCCCGCATCGCCTGCGCCGTGTTGAACTGGGTGAGGCCCTCGTCCATCCATGCATGCCGCGTTTCGTTGGAGCCCACCTGCATGGGGAACCACATGTGCCCCGTCTCGTGCATGAGGTCGCCGGCCAGCGAGAGGGTGTCCGCCCACGGCTGCATCAGCGTCATCATGGGGTATTCCATGCCGCCGCTCGTCAGCACCCCTTCCATCGACGTCATCTGCGGCCAGGGATAGGGCCAGAGCCAGGCCGAGAGCTGCTCGATGGCGTCGCGGGTGAATCGCGCGCCGCCGAGTGACCACGCCGCGGCCGCGGCACTCACGCGGAAGAAGCTGTGGATCGCGACCGTGTCGGTGGTGCCGCGAGTGCGGTTGGGCACCAGCGCAGATGTGGCGTCCCACAGATAATGGTTGCCCGTGCCCCAGGAGAAGTCGCGCACCTGGCTGGCGGTGAAGCGCCATGTCGAGGTCGAGCCTTTCGTCACCAGCGCATTGCCGGTGCCGAGGTCGGGTGCGGCGATGATGTGGGCCACGTCGCGGCGGCCACGGACGGAACGGAGGCGCTCCATGGTGCGGGGTGTCAGCACCGTCGCGGAGTCGCGCAGCGTGCCGGTGGCACCGACCACCCAGCCCCGGGGCACCGTCACGCGCACGTCGTAGTCCGCCATGTCCATGTAGAACTCGGCGCCATTGACGTACGGGTCGGTGACCCAGCCATTCACGTCGTCGTAGACCGCGACCTGCGGATACCAGTAGCCGAGGAAGTACACGTCATCCTCGCGCCCCTGGCGTCCGTCCGATGGAGACGGCGGCGGCGTGAACGACCATTCGAAGGCGAACGAGGCGCTGTCGCCCGGGCCGACCGGCCGGTCCAGGCGGATCCACATGATGGTGCCGGACACCTCGTACGCTGCCGGCCCGCTGTCGGAATCGAGCTTGGCGGCGCGGAGCGTCATCCCCTGGGCTTCGACACGCCCGAGGGTGATGCCGCCCGTGATGGGCACCGGCTCCCGCCGCGGGCTGCCGGGGGCGAACAGGTTCTGCCGCAGGTAGACCGGGACGGCGCGCAGCGTGTCGGGCGAACGATTGAAGTAGGTGAGGCGCTCGCGGCCGGTCACCCGGTGTTTCGAGGGATCGAGCCGGGCGTC
>DATEOS010000187.1:0-6291 GCA_035273815.1 Candidatus Limnocylindria bacterium | reverse complement strand
GACCGCCGCGCGCACCGGCCCGCCTTCGGGGGCGACGACACGTCGCGCGGCAGGCGCCAGCGCCATCGCCACCGCCCAGCCCACGAGCATCACCAGGATCGCCACGATCATGGCCGACAGCCCCACGATCCCGGTGTCGCTGAAGAGGGTCACCGCCAGCAGCGGATCGCGTGGCATCGGCAGGCCGGCAACGCCGGGGTTGATGGGCGGACCCTCCACGAAGGACCAGTCGGCGGTGTAGACCCAGTAAATGTTGGCGAAGACCGATAGCGACAGCAGCGCGTAGAGGGCCGTGCCACCCCAGCGGGCAAGGGCCAGGGGCGTGGCGATCAGGCCTGCCAGCAGCAGGCCTTGCATGACGGGCGTGGCGGTGTCGGGGTGGAGCAGGCCGGTCGCCGGCAGCACGTCCAGCAGCAGCACCAGTGCCGCCGCGCCGGCGACCGCCGCGACCAGCCAGCCGCGACTGGTCGGCCAGCGGCGCAGGACCAGCGGCGCGGCCAGGGCCAGGGCCGGGAACATGTATCGCTCGTGCACGCGCGTGGGGAGTGCGAAGAAGGCCACCGCCAGCACCAGCGCGCCGAACAGCAGGCCCTCCGGGTCGTCGCGGCGGGCGATCTGCCAGTAGGCGACCAGGGCGGCGATGCCGAACAGGACCGCGCCGACCAGCTGCCAGCTCACCGGCATCGACCCGAGCGTGAAGGCCACGCCGGCGCCGTCAACGCAACTCTGGGTTTCAGGAGGCGGCAGGCTCGGTGCGTCGCAGCCCCAGGTGATGGTGTCGCCCATCCCGCTCCAGGCGTTGCGCCACAGGTTGAAGGCGTTGATGGTCAGACCCTTGTAGAGGTTGGCGGCCGAGATGAAGCGGTCGATCAGGCCGTGGGTCGGCTGCGACGGGGCCCAGATGGAGAGGCCGAACGGCCAGATCAGGACCACCAGCGTGCCCACCCCGGCGGCCAGCGAGGTGAGCACGCGCAGCCGGTCCGGCCGCCCATCTCGCTCCGGATCCGCCGAGCGGCCGAACAGGTGGCGCTTCAGGCCCACGATCGCCACGATCGGGATCACGAAGGCGTACTGGAACTTGATGAGCAGCGCCACGGTGGCGCCGACGGCCGCCAGCTCGGTCCAGCCGCGTGCCAGCCAGTACAGCGTGACCAGCACGGCCAGCGCACCCACGGAGTCGACCTGCCCCCAGACCGCCGAGTTGAAGACGGTGCCGGGGTTGAAGAGGTAGATCGCCGCCGCGATCAGCCCCAGGCGCTCCCCGCTCCAGGCCCCGAACTTGCCATCCAGGAAGCGGCGCGAGTACAGGAACAGCATGACTGCCACGCCGGCGTCGGCCAGGATGCCGGGCAGCTTGACCAGGCCGGGAGTGATGTCGACGCCCAGGATCAGGGGCTGGAGCGCCCGGCCGATGGACCCCAGCAGCCAGAGGACGTAGAGGTAGCCGGGCGGGTAATCGCTGAAGTAGGACGGATCGTAGAATTCGCCGGGTCCGCGCTCGGCCAGCCGCTGGGCCCAGGCGGTGAAGTCGCCGACGTCGATCCGGAAGCCGGACAGCGGCAGCAGCACGCCCCCGACCAGGACGCGCAGGAGCATCCCGCCGATGATGATGACGATGAGGAGCGTGACTGCGTCGCGCGGCAGGGAGAAGCCGATTGGCCTCGCGCCCCGCCCCACGGAGTCGCGGGTCATCGGTGCCGGCGCGTCGCTCACGAGCGCCGGCGGGTCTTCCACGGCAAGGTGGCGGTGAGTATACACGCAGGTTCGGACGCTCCCGGCCGGGCCGGAGTTTCCCCAACCGGGCCCCGTTCGTTCGTCCCCTACGCCTCGCCGGAGGCCGCCTGGAGTGCGGCGGCCGTGGTGCTGGTGGCCCTCGCCATCTACCTGCGCACCATGCTGCCGGCGACCGGATTCTGGGATACGGCGGAGGCCCAGACCGTGCCCTACACGCTGTCGATCTTCCACCCCACCGGCTTCCCGACCTACACCCTGGTCGGCTGGCTGTGGAGCCAGCTGCCGCTGGGAGGGGTGGCGTGGCGCATGAACCTGCTCTCGGGGGTGTGCGTCGCAGGCGCCAGCGGCCTGGTGGTGCTGTGCGTCGACCAGCTCGCCGGAGAGCGCCATCGGTGGGCGGTGGCCGGCTCGGCCGCGATAGCTGGCCTGGCCTTCGCGTTCGCCTCGGAGCCGTGGCGCAATGCCATCCGGGCCGACGTGCATGCGCTCCACATCCTGCTGGCGGCGCTGGTGGTCTGGCTGCTGCTGGTGTGGCGCGCCGCGGAGCGCGCGAAGGCGAGCCGGGCGGGCGGTTGGCTGCTCGGCGCGGCGCTGGTGTTCGGTCTCGGGATGGGCAACCACCCGCTCATTGGGCTGATGGCCTTCGGCATCGGCGCCTGGCTGCTGTTCGTCGACGAGAACCTGTGGCGGCGCTGGCGGCTGGTGCTGGGCTGCATCGGCCTGGTGGCCCTGGGCATGAGCGTGTATGCCTACATTCCGATTCGCGCCCTGGTGCCGCCCGAGCCGCCGCTGTTCTACGCCCGCCCGGACACCCTCGAGCGCCTCCGCTACCTCGTCTTCGCCGAGCAGTTCCACGACCTGTTCAGTCCGCTCGCCAACCCGTTCGCCAACTTCGGTGCCAAGTGGACCGATGCGTCCGGCGTGCTGAGCCCGCAGTTCATCGGTCCCGGCTGGCTGATGGCCGCGGTCGGGTCCTCGATCCTGGCCGCGCGTGACCTGCGCGCCTTCCTGTTCATGCTGCTGCTGGTGCTGCCGAACGTCATCTATTCGATGAACTACGTCGACGGCGACATCGCGCGCTACTACATGCTCAGCGTGCTGGTCGGCGCGATCATGATCGGCGTCGGTGTCAGCGCCGTGGCGGCGACCGCCGCGCGTGCCATGGCCGATGCGAGCCGCCGAGCCTTCGCCTGCGTCGGCCGCCGGCGCGTGGCGATCGCCACCGGCACGCTGATCCTGGGGGCGGCCGCGCTGCTGCCCGCCGTTGGGCTGCTGGCCACGTATCCGGAGCGCGCCGAGCAGGGTGCCAGCCGCGATGCCGACGCCTGGGTCGAATCGGTCTACCAGGCGCTGCCGGAGAACGCCGTGGTGATCAGCTGGTGGAGCTACTCCACGCCGCTCTGGTACCACCGCTGGGTGCTCGGCGATCGGCCGGACGTGGCGATCATCGACGAGCGCACCATCCTGGACAACCCGGCCTACGGTACGATCGATCGGACCATCGAGTCGTTCCTGGGCAGGCGCCCGGTCTACCTGGTGCCGCCGTTCTGGGAGCTTGACCGCATCGTGCTGACGTGGGAGACGGAGACCATCCCGACCTACTCCGGCTACACCGACCTGCTTCATGTCCAGGGGCCGCGTTGACGGCCTCCCCACCCTCGCCGGCCGCCCCCGCCGCGAGCGACGACGACGCACGACCCAGGCTCACCTTTTTCTTCCCCGCCTACAACGAGGAGGAAAACATCGAGCGCACCGTGCAGCTGGCGCTGGAGCAGGTGGCCCCGCTGGTCGGTGGCTCGCTGGAGGTGCTGGCCGTCGACGACGGGTCATCCGATCGCACGCCCGAGCTGGCCGATGCGCTGGCAGCGGCCGACGCGCGGGTGCGCGTGCATCACCAGCCGAACCGCGGCTACGGCGGCGCCCTCAAATCGGGCTTCCGCGAAGCCCGCGGCGAGCTCATCTGCTTCTCCGACGGGGACCTGCAGTTCGACCTGTCGGAGATGAAACGCCTACTCGACCGATTGGCTGACACCGCCCGACCGGTGGATGGAGTGATCGGCTACCGCATCAAGCGCCGCGACCCGTTCCATCGGATCTTCATCGCCAAGACCTACAACGCCATCGTGTCGGTGGCCTTCGGGCTGCGTGTGCGCGACATCGACTGCGCCATGAAGCTCTTCCGGCGCGAGGTATTCGAAGGGCTGCGGCTCGATGCCGACGGGCCCTTCCTGTCGGCCGAGATGCTGATCAAGCTGCGGGCGCGCGGCGTGCGGATGGCGCAGGTGGGGGTCAACCACTACCCGCGCGCGGCCGGCACCAACACCGGGGCGAGCTTCACGAAGATCCTGCGCACCTTCCGGGACCTGGCGGTCCTGCGCTGGGCGCTCTGGACCCGCCGGGACGAGGTGCTCTACTCGAAGGAGTAGCGGGGCCGCGCCTGATGCCGCTGAGGCCGATAAAGGCCCTGCGCTCGTACTCCTGTCAGGAGTGCATCGGCGCCGTTGTACGCCAGGACTGAGTATCCGGCGGCACGCTCCGGCGCGGGCACGACACGACGGACCGGGCTAGGAGCTCTGCTCCTCCGACGGCGGGCTCTCGCCGGACTCCAGGTCAACGTCCAGCGAGTTCACGAACTCGCGGAAGACGGCCAGCTTCTCATCCGAGTCTCCGTCCTCCTGCTCCGGCTCTACGCCAGCCTCATCCAGCACCCGCTCGTCGACGTAGATGGTCGACCCGGTCCGCACCGCAATGGCGATCGCGTCGGAGGTGCGGGAATCGATTTCGGCCTCGCTGCCATCGGCCAGCTCCAGGTAGAGGCGGGCGTGGAAGGTGCCCTCGGTGACGTGGGTGACCACCACGCGGCTGAGGCTGGAGTTCAGCGCGGACAGGACGCTCACCATCAGGTCGTGGGTGAGCGGGCGCTCCGCGGAAAGGCCCTGCAGCCGCATGGCGATGGCGTTGGCCTCGGAAGGACCGATCCAGATCGGCAGGTAGCGGTCGCGCTCCGACTCCTTGAGGATCACCACATGCTGGCTGGAGAGCATGTGGACGCGGACGCTCTCCACCACCATCTCGATCAGCCGAACCCGGCCGAAGGGCTGGTCGCGCATGAACCGATTCTAGTCGGCCTACTCGAGGACGACCCGGACCACCGAATCCGGCGTGAGCAGCGTCGCGACCGGCGGGCCGTCGGCCACCGATCCGACCGACATGTCGACCACCTGGTCAAGGACACCGGCCCACGTGCCGGTGCGCGGCGCCAGCCACTGGCGCACGAAGGCGCCATCCGCGCGCTGGTAGGCGATGATCCGGGCGTTGGCCCCGTCGTAGACGTAGAACAGGTCTCGATCGCCGACCGTGGCGCCGTCCATCAGCCGGTAGTCGACCGGCTGGCGCACCTCGCCGTCCGGCGGCGGGTCGAGCGAGTAGTCCTCCTGCGGCAGCGGTGCGCCGAAGTTGACCCGGGTCACCGTGTCGCGTTGCAGCAGCCACAGGTTCACGTCCACGAACAGGTCGCGCGCGTCGCGCGGCTGCAGGTCCGGCTTCTCGGTGAGGAAGCGCTCCGGCGGGCGCGGGTAGACGACCGGCACCACGTCACCGGGGGACCACTTCAGTACCTGGTCACGCGCCGCGTCGACCGCGTACAGGTTGAAGATCTCGAGCGGCGGGCGGTGCTGCAGCGCGGCCAGCAACTGGCTGCGGCCGCCGATCTCATCCAACCCCGGCAGGCTCAGTGGCTGCGGCGTGTGCTCACGAAGGTCGAAGCGCCAGGCCTGTCGCTGCCGATCGACCAAGACGACGTCGGTGGCAGCGGTGGCCAGCAGCCACGGGTCGCCGCCGACCAGTTCGCCGATCGCCTGGCCGGCGCGGTAGACGACCTGCGCGCGGCCCCGGCCGTCGATGCGGACCAGGCGCCCACGCCCGGCGTCCGCCACCCAGAGAGAGCCGTCGCCGGCCGCCACCATCGTCGAGGGCGAGATCCCCGGGAACGGGGTCGCCAGGTCGACCAACGTGCTCGCCTCTCCGATGCGGGCAACGGCATAGATGCGGTCCAGCCCGGCGTCGACGCGGTCACGCAAGGGATTCAGCGCAGACGGCCGCACGCCGGCGACGGCCGCATTTTCGATGGCCGCGAAGGCCTGGTTCAGAAGCTCGGTGGCGCTCTCCGGCGCGCGGTCGATCAGGTCGTGGCCGTCGACCTCCTCGTCCACCTGCGCCATGAGGGCATGCGTCTCCTCGATCGCCTGGCGGGCGACGGTGGCGCGCGGGATGGCCTGCGTCGGCGACACGGCGGGTAGGCTGGCCACGCTGGTGCCAAAGGCCAGCAGCAGCGCCACGCCGGCCATGCCCAGCATCCCCAGGCGCCGTCGGCGACCCTCCTCCACCGCCGCCGTGCGCAGGACCTGGCGCGGGTACTGCGGCCGGCGACGCGGGACGAAGGCGAACAGGACGTTGAACGCATAGAGGATCGCCCGGCCCACGGCCCCCTGCAGCCCGTCGATGGCGTCCCCCATGCGATGCAGGAAGCGCCCGATCGCATCTGCCAGCGGCACCGGG